>NZ_JBEXGR010000031.1:0-64682 GCF_040607415.1 Micromonospora sp. NPDC005291 | reverse complement strand
GCCACGGTGAAGTCCTTCAGCGACACCCACCCCGACCTCGGGTTCGCCAACGAACCCGTCGACGACCACCGGTACGTCGACGGAAGATTGCACGTGCCCGACGGCGGCGGAGTCGTGGGCGGCGGTGTGGTGGGGTTGCCCCCTCCGTCGACGCGGACGAGTTGCCACTGCTGGTTGCTGCCGTTCCAGTCGTCGTACTGCACGATGTTTCCGCCGTCGGCGGTCGAGGCGCCCTGCACCTCCATCACCTTGTTGCTGTTCCGGTTGATCAGCCGGACGTAGCCGCTGTCCGAGTCGGCGAGCCGGAACTGCTGGTTGGACCCGTTGCCGTCGGTCCACTGCACGATGCTGCCACCGTTGGCGGTCGAGAAGTTGTAGACGTCCAACACCTTGCCGGACAGCCGCGACTTCACCCGGTAGTAGCCACCGCCGGAGTCCACGAACTGCCACTGCTGCTGGTTGCCGTTGTTCCGGGCCCACTGGGTGATCCGCGCACCGTCGTTTGTGGCCAGGTTGTACACGTCCAAGGCCTTGCCACTGTTGCGGTTGATCAACACGTACCACGCGCTCGTGTCGACCGTCGCCGCGGCGGCTGGTGACGACACCACCGCAGCGGCGGCGCCACCCACCACCATCGCCATCGCGCCAGCGGCGAAGAACCGCAACAACCACCCACGCCGCCGCAAGGGCGGTGCGATCGATGGAGACCTATCAAGGGCAGACATGATCCTCCTTCAATGACCAAGAGCCGAACGGTCTACCCATCGATGGGTGCACCGCGCCGCGTGGCTGGGCGCATGCGCCGAAGAGTTAGCGCTAACAAGACGTCTGCATGGCCTGACGCACGCCTGATTCGAGGTCGACGAAGCAGGCTCGCCCGGGAAGCCAGAGGTGTCGTCGTCCTTAGCCATCGACTGTGAGCGATAACATGCCGTTCGTCAAGACGTAATCTTTCCGGAACATCAGCCGCTGACCCATCGAAGCCTTTCGCGGGACCGACCCCTCACCGACCCCCCGCAGGCAGCAGTGCAGCTCCGTTCACACACGCACCTTGTGCGGCGAGGCGACGGCAAATATCGTCACGATGTATCGGCTCGATACATCGGGCGACACTGGCGCCCGTCAACACGGGAGGTGCGATGAGGTCGATCGACTACGACACGGAGCAGCACCAGGACTACGCGCGTGGCCGCGCCCTCACCCAGCAACAACTACAGGTATGGACCAGCGCCTTTGCAGCGGTGCTGCCCGAGCGGCGTCCGCTGGTGGGGCTGGACATCGGCTCAGGGACCGGCAGGTTCACCCCAGCGCTGGCAGGAGCATTCGGGCCAGTCACCGGCGTCGAGCCGTCGGCCCGCATGCGCGAGGTTGCGCAGACGCAGCCCCAGCAGCCCGGTGTGCGGTACCTGGCAGGCAGCGCCGAGGACATGCCAGTGCCGTCCGACAGCGCCGACTACGCGCTCATGTTCCTGTCCTGGCACCACGTCCAGGACAAGGCCCGAGCAGCCCAGGAGTTGACCAGGGTGCTCAGGCCCGGCGGGCGGCTGCTCCTGCGAGCAAACTTCAGCGACCACCATCCCCGGCCGTGGTGGCTGGGGCACTTCCCCCGCGGTTACGAGGTGGACGCCTCGCTGTTCCAACCACTGCACGAGGTCATCGCGATGTTCACGTCGATCGGCTGGCGCGTTGCCAGCTTCGGCACGGTCACCGAGCCGGCCTCGGGCACCTGCGGCGACATGCTCGAACGGCTGCGCCTGCGTACCCTCTCGTTCTTCGCGCAGCTCAGCCCCGACGACCTGGAGGTCGGCTTCCGCCGACTGGAGCAGGCCGTCGCCGCCGACCCCGGCGCACCGTCGCCCGTGTTCGCGGAGCCGCTGCTCACGCTCGAACTGCGCTGATGCGGCAGACCTCGTCGTCTCGGCTGCTGGCTCAAACGGTGGTACGGCCATAGACGATCAGAGCCCAGGTGAGACAGCCGAACGCGGCCGTGTTGGCCAGCGCGCGGACGATGTTCCAGGTGACCCAACTGGATTCGAAGTGCTCGCGTACGGCTGCGAGATCGGCGATGTGGCCGGGACTGCCGGCCGACGCGAGCTTGTCGTTGAGCGGGACGTTGACGGCGGCCGTGATGATGAACATCGCCAGGTACAGGGCGAGCCCGCCGATGATCCACGGCAGTGCCGGGCGGCCTTCTCCGCGCCAGGCCAGGACAGCGGACAGCGCGGCGAACACCAGCGCGCCCAGGAAGCCCAGCATGAACCAGCCGTTGACGATGGTCACGTTGATCCGCTGCATCGTGTCCACGAACGTCCGGTCGTCGGCCCCTTTGAGTGCGGGCATGACCGCGTAGGCGAAGGCGGCGAACAGCCCTGCCATGAGTCCGGTGGTGATGGTGGCGGCGATCAGTGACACGTGCTGCGCAAGTCTCATGGTGTCCTACCCTCTGTCCCAGGTGCCGGTGGCGGCGGTGTCGGTGGCGTAGTCGGCGAAGTCGCGGGGCGGCCGACCCAGGGCGCGCTGAACCCCGTCGTCCAGATGGGCATTGCGCCCGTCCAGCACGGTCGTGAACAGGTACATCAGCAGCTCCACGACCTCGGAAGGCGTGCCCTCCGCGGTGAGCGCGTCGGCATAGTCGTCGGGGGACACCTGAACGAATTCGATCCGCCGGCCCGTCGCTGTGGAAATCTCGGCGATCGCCTCGGCGAAGGTGAGCAGCCGGGGGCCGGTCAGCTCGTAGATCTGCCCCGCGTGCCCGTCCTCGGTCAAGGCCGCCACGGCCACCTCGGCAATGTCGTCGGCGTCCACGAACGGCTCGGGCACGTTCCCGACCGGGAGGACGATCTCGCCGCCCAGCACCGGCTCCAGCAGATAGTCCTCGCTGAAATTCTGGCTGAACCAACTGGACCGCAGGATCGTCCACTCGACCCCGGCGGACTGGATGAGCCTCTCGCTGACTTGCGCCTCCTCCTCACCCCGGCCGGACAGCAGCACCAGCCGGGAAACCCCGGACGCCACCGCCAGTTCAGTGAACGCGCCGACCGTCTCGGGTGCGCCCGGCACCGCCAGGTCCGGGTAGTAGGACACATACACAGTTCCGACGCCCTGAAGCACCGGCGCCCAGGTCGCCCGGTTCGCCCAGTCGAAGGGCTGCGCGGCGGAGCGGGAAGCCGCCCGAACGGGCACTGCGCTCTCCTGCAGCCGCTTCACGATGCGGCGGCCAGTCTTGCCGGTCCCGCCGAGTACCAGGATCGTGTTCCGCTCTCGTTCGTTCGTCATAGTGATCATTGAAACGCAGCGGTGTGAGACTGTGGATAGCCAAGGCGCGCGATTCTGTGTGTAATCGTCTACATGGACGCAGTCGTCAGTCTCCTCGACGGACCTCGAGCCCGGGGAGCGTTCCTCCTCCGCTCGGTCCTGACCCCACCCTGGTCGATACGGATCGAGGACCAGGCGCCGCTCACCCTGGTGGCCATGGTCCAGGGTGACGCGTGGGTCGTTCCCGACGAGGGTGCGTCCGTACAGCTCAGTCCAGGCGACCTGGCGATCATTCGCGGCCCCGACCCGTACACCGTCGCCGACGAGCCGGCCACGCCGCCGCAGGTCGTCATTCACCCAGGCCAGCTCTGCACCACCCCCGACGGGCAGGAACTGCCCGAGATGATGGAGCTGGGCGTACGCACCTGGGGCAACAGCCCGGACGGCCCGACAATGCTGCTCACCGGCACCTACACGATGCGGGGCGAGGTCAGCCAACGGCTCCTGAGCGCACTGCCGCCGCTACTGGTCGTCCCGGGCGACTCCTGGGACTCCCCATTGGTCCCGCTGCTGGCCACCGAGATCGTCAAGGACGACCCCGGCCAGGAAGCAGTCCTCGACCGGCTGCTCGACCTGCTGCTCATCGCCGCGCTACGCGAGTGGTTCGCACGACCTGCCGCCAAAGCCCCCGGCTGGTACAAAGCGCACAGTGACCCCATCATCGGCCGGGCCCTGCAAATGCTCCACAACAACCCCGCCGAACCCTGGACCGTCGCGTCGCTGGCCGCCAGGACCGGGGTCTCCCGGGCGGCGCTGGCCCGCCGCTTCACCGCGCTCGTCGGCGAATCGCCCATGTCATACCTCACCGAGTGGCGGCTGGCCCTGGCAGCCGACCTGCTCCGCGAGCCCGGCGCCACCGTCGGCGCCGTCGCCCGGCACGTCGGCTACGGCAGTTCCTTCGCCCTGAGCACGGCCTTCAAACGCATCCGCGGCGTGAGCCCACGGGAACACCGCCTGGCTGCCCGAACGTAGCGGGCCATCGGCACCGAGGCGGCGGTGCCCGACGACACGGCCTCGAACTACGTCAAAGCGCTCGCGGGCGAGCACCAGCGATCTGGAGCGGAAATGCGCAGCAAGAAGCGCGCCTCCAGTCGATCGAGATCGATCGCCGTAGGGGCGTTTCGCAGGTCATGACCTGCTCGTGCGGTACGCCCGAAGGGACTCAAACCCCTAACCTTCTGATCCATGGACGTCCCCTGTGGACAGTGGGGCCGACCTGCGGAAACGCAAGATCGAACACACCGGGGTTAGAAGGTCTGCGAGCTACCCGGGAGCATCGAGACTCTACGGATGTAACGATCAGGACTACAGCGATCCCTTATGCCCGTACCGCTGGGCGCGTTGGGCTCGGTACTCGGCCAGCAGTTCGGCGGCCTCGTCGAGGCGGGCGCACCCCTCCGAGGTGCACCGCCCACAGGTGTTCTGGTCGTGGAAGCTGATGCAGTACGAGGCCTGCTCGACGTAGAACGGGACCTTGCTGAGGATCTTCTCGACGCTCACCGCTCCCTCCGCTCGGGAAGCTCCGGGTAGAGCCGGCGGCCGGAGTTGCGGCGGGACCGGACCTCCCGAGCGGCCGAAGGGCTAAGCGCTCCGGAGCGCTTCTCGTAGGCGGTGGCGGGGCCAGTTCGGTCGAGGGGCGGCGAGGGGCGGCGGAACGGCCAGAGCTTCACGAGACCTCCAAGCAGCGTGTTTACGAACGCCAACAGAAGGTATCCCTGCACGTCCCTATACGTCTATAGACGTAGCGGACGGCTATGATCGTCTACGACATCCATAGGTTTCGCCTCGTGGTCAACCCGATGAGTCCTGTGCCGATCTACGTCCAGGTGGCGGATCTTCTGGCGGCGAAGATCGAAAGTGGGGAGCTAACGGCCAATCACCCGCTCCCGAGCGAGAAGCACCTCCAGCAGGAGTACGGCATCGCCCGGGGCACCGCTCGGGCGGCGGTGAACCTGCTACGAGAACGAGGGCTGGCCTTCACCGTCCCGCAGCGCGGTACGTACGTCGCCGAGAAGCCGTAGCCCTCTGCCCCTCCCGGACTACCCCGTAGGCTGCCAGATGCAGCGGGTTGATCTCGGTCATGCACAGAGGGTAAGAAGGTATTCACAGTCGTGGCTAGACAAGAAGAAGCCCCCTAGCTGCCTGACGGCCTGCTAGGGGGCTGTTTGTGCGCCCGAAGGGACTCGAACCCCTAACCTTCTGATCCGTAGTCGGCAGGAGAAGGCTGCAATGACCTGCAAGGTATGCGTATTTGTCTGGATTCGGCAGGTAGCAGTGTCGACGGAACGTGATGCTAGATCGCACTTCCTTTCCCCACGGTGGCCCCTGGAGGTCACGGTTCCTGCTGTCCAGGTTCGTCGCTCGCATATTGATCTGCTGGGGACCTACCCGCCGCTCGCCGCGCCTGGATCACCAGGGCCTCAATCACCGTCGACGGTTTGACAGCGCGGCGGTCGGCCTCCTCGAACACCCACGCAAAGTGGGCGGGGCCCGGCTGCACCGAGAACACCATCGTCGACGGGCGGCCCTCGTACTCCACCTCGGCCTGGTCGATCCAGTTGGTCACCGGCTCATTGAACGCCCGCAGCGCCTCTCCACGACTCGCTTTCATGATCCCCTCCGAGTATTTCCTCGCCCACACCGTCTCATTCTTCAACTGCCTGTCGCTAAGTACAGGACAACGTCGCTGCCGCCCGTCAGCGAGACATTGCCCCCCGCCGTCGCGATGATCGTTAAGCGCCGCCTTGGCCCCCGGTCAAGCAGCAGGTGAAGGGCAGTCATGATGATCTCCGTAGTGTCCGGAGAGCCAAGTTTCAACGGTGTCCGTAAGCTTCCGATCGGGCGAACCCCAGGTCGAGCGGTCCAGCCGGACAATCGATCGACTTCAGTGCCCCCGTGCGCTAGCGTCATGCAAGTCCCTCCGGCGGCTATCGAGGTGATCGGCGTTCTATGGCGGACATCCTGGGTGCGGCGGCCGCGTTGGCATGGCCAATTCTGGTGATCGTGACGCTGATCTACCTGCTGCCTGCGGCGCGCCGACTGCTGAGCGACAGCCAGTCGGTCGATGTCGAGGTCGGCGGTGCAAGAATCAGCGTGCAAAGTGCGTCAGATGAGACGCGCAAACTCATTGAAGATCTACAGGACAAGGTTAACGATCTATCGGCGCGCGTCGGCGAGTTGCCGGCGGGCGTGCACGCACACCCAGCGATCGTGCCGGCACCACCCAGGATCCTGTGGGTCGACGATGAACTAACCGGCAACGTGTACGAGCGTGCCCGTGCAGCTGACGGCGGCTACGACATCGTGCAAGCCGCAACGACAGATTCCGCCCTTAAGCTACTCAGCAGCGCCGAGCCGACCGTGATCGTCTCCGACATGGGCCGAATGGAGAACGGTAGATTCAACCCGACTGCTGGGCTGGATCTCGTACGCGAGCTGCGTAGGAACGGGGACCAGACACCGGTGGTCTTCTATGGCTCATCGCGGCGTTTGGCGCAGCTGCAGGAGGAACTCGACTTGATTGCCGGTGTCAGCTACACGGCTTCACCAACCGAATTGGCCCAGATCCTCCGTGTTTAGGCGGACCGCATGATCGTGCAGTGGTGTATCAAAGGCATGCATTTGGGCTCCGACAGGGAGGCCCAGCGAATCCTGCGCGATCCGGGCGGCTTAGTATCCAACTGGTGGCGGGACGTCGGGACGATACGGCCCGATGACATCCGCGAAAAGCTCACCGAGGTGAACCTCGACATGCACGTCAACCACTTCGATGATCCCGATCCGGTCAGCGGGCGCAAATTCTCCGAAGTGACGCCCTTCATATCACTCGCCGCCGGCGTGGTGGAGCGGGACAAGGTCGCCCGAACCAACTTCGTGCACACCGCCCAACGGACCGCACTGTGGTTCGGGACGGGCTTCGGGAGGCGGCCCACCGCCTACCTGTTCACCTGCTGGGTCATGCTCGGCACGCGGTCCGCGGTGGAGATCGAACACATCGCCGAGGAGATCCGCGACCTCAACACCTACCGGCGATACTCCGACTTCCAGACCGAAGGCGAGGTCACCGCGAAGATCAGCGTCCCAGGCAACCAGATAAAAGAGTGCAAGAAGTGGGAGTGGGACCAGACCGCGAAGAAGTTCAGCGTGACGGGACGCTGGATGAACCCCCAGTTCGTCCCGCCTGACGCGCTCAGCAACATCCGCGAGGTCGTCCCATGATGGTGCCGTTCGGCGACGCGCTGCAACTCGACGAGGAGCAGGCAGGCATCGCCGCCGCCTTCTTCGAGTCATACGCCAACACTGTCCTCGACCGCTCCGACACTCCATCTGAGCACGAGCTGATGGATGCCGCATCGTCTCTCCGGGAAGCCGGCCAATGGGCCCTCCTCTTCGACCCGGACCGGGCACGTGGCCTGTTGAACCGTGCGGGCCACATTTGGCTGAGTATGGGTCACCCATTCGGCGCCTTCCTGATCGCGGCGTTCTGGACCGAGGAAAGCGACCGGTCTGTGGCCGTGCCGTACGCGGACGACGTCATCCGCCGCGCACCCCAGGCACGTACGCCCGACAAGGTCCAACGGCCGAGCCTATCGCTGACCTACCCCCACCAGCAGGCGTACCTACTGCTGGCTCTTGCAGCGGTGCCCAACGGGATCGACCGATTCGGTCCTCTCGCAGAGTTCGCCGCATCGTCACCGCAGCACAACGGCGTCGCGCCGATCGGCGCACTCGGCGCCCCGATCCGGCTGCACTGGCGGATCGCGACCGCGCTGCTCGAATCACCTACCGGGCAACATCGGGAGAGCGCGGCCGCCGACATTGCCGGCAGCCTCGCCGAGATCGCCGAACTCTACGGTCGAA
The DNA here is from genome assembly GCF_040607415.1 of Micromonospora sp. NPDC005291. Lineage (NCBI taxonomy): Bacteria > Bacillati > Actinomycetota > Actinomycetes > Micromonosporales > Micromonosporaceae > Micromonospora > Micromonospora sp. NPDC005291. The sequence goes on along the minus strand of NZ_JBEXGR010000031.1, from coordinate 56,507 downwards.
CCATCGACTCGGCCATGGCCAACCGCTACCTCTGGCAGGGCGGTGGCGCTCCGGTAGAAGTCGCAGACCTTGACATCGTCGGTGTCATCTCCATCGCAGCCGCGCAGCTCGGACCGCGCCTGGTCCGTCGGCACCTCGCCGCCGCAAAGGAGCGTCTCACCAACGCCCGAGGTCACATTATTCTCGACATTGGCGAGTACATGATCACCGGACTGTACGACTGATCAGCGGCCTACGTGTGGTCGGGCATGGATGCCGAAGGCCCCGGGCGGCCGGGGTCCGCGAAGAACTCGATGCCCAGTTGCGCAATCGTCGCTGTTGGAGCAGACCAGCATCCCGGCGATCCGCGAGCAGCAGCAGCTCGTCGGTGAGGTGACCAGCGACGGGTGGTGGCAGGACGTCACCTGCCGATGTTGGAGCTGATGCGCCGCCGCTTGGGTGGTCTCGTCAAACTGATCGAGCGGTCCAAGCGGGCCACCGACTTCACCGACTTCACCGACTTCACCGACCCAAGCTCGAGACCGCATACCCGGTCCTCACCCTTTGCAAAAGCCGTCGAGGCGATGTCCTGTGCCTGCCGGCGCAACCGGTCGTGGGCGGGTTCCACATCGTGCTTGGCGAGCTGGAGGCGCAGCACCACCAGGTCGAATCGCTTGGCGGCCTCGTCCTTTATGGCGGTGGGCAGGCCGGCGAGGTTGCCACCGGTCTCTTCCGCCGCCTCGGGGGTGAGCCGGTGCAGTGCTCGAATTCGACGTAGTACTCGACCAGGCGCCGCCGCGGGCGAGATCCCAGCGAAGGCCGGCCGCGCTCTACGCCCCGTCGGCCTCTGCCTCCGCGCCAGCGTCGGAAGGAACGCGCTGATCGAGGCGGTAGATCAGTACGTGCTGGGCCTTGAACAGCCGCTCGGTCGGCGACTCACCCACCTTGAGAGACTCCAGGTCCGCGATCATTTCCTTGTCGCCGAGATGCCCAGTCGGACGAACTACACCAAATGGCGCAGGTTTGACACAGCCATGCCGAAGCAGTGGGCACCGGCGGCCAACGGTCCTGGGTCACATCATCGATGAACCCAGCTTGATTGTCCGACGCTTGAAGGGAATCGGGCCACCTTCCAGGTGGTACAGCGCCAGGATGTTGAGGTCGTGGCGCTCGAGGGATCCGGTTGCCTCGACAACGCCGTTCGCGGCGTCCGAAGTGAGGGTGATAATCATTTCGGCATCGGCGGAGACGACGAGGCCAGGGCTGCGGGTGGCGAAGATATACTGCCGGCTGCCTCGCAGGTCACGAAGCTTCGCCACAAGGTATTCCTCGATCCACGGTGCGTGAAGCGCGTCCTCGGGCTGGTCGATGATCAGGGGGTCGTCGCCATCGGCGAGGGCGATGATCAGGATGGCGGTGCACTTCTGACCGTGGGCGAGCCGCTCGATCGGTACGTAGCCGTCGTTGTGGTGCTTGCGGAACTCGACAGAGAGGCCGTCGTGCAGGTCAAGGGTCTGCATCTGCAGAAGGTCCTCGATCATGCCTCTCTCCGTTACGTGCTCGAACAGGGTCTCGATGTGCTTGCGTTCGACACCGGTGGCGGTGCACACGCCGTCGACGTCCCCGTTGAGAAAGGAGCGGACCAGTTTGACCGGGGTGGACTTCTCGGAGATCTGCTGTAGGTGGCTGCGGACACGGGAGCCCTTGGCGATGGTGGTCAGGTCGGTCAGATAGGTCGAATCATCGTTCTCACGGAGCAACTTGATTCGGACAACCCCACCCATCAGCGTGTTGAGCGCCTTGATCCGATCCTCACGTCGGCGCCGTCGTGCCTGACGCGCTTCCAGCAATTCGGAGATCAGCTCTTCCCGGTACGCCGTGGCCGTGGTCAGGCTGGTTAGCAGCTCCTCGTTCAGCTGAGTCTGCAGCGTGTTGAGCTTGGCCTCCTCCGTCTGAAGCTCGATCAATCGGGTCCGCAGCGCGGCGAGTCCCCTGTTCTCGACGTCGATGCGGCCAACGGCCTCGGCGAGCTGGCGATCGAACTTCTGGTACCGGTCGAGCCACTCCTGCCGGATCGCGGCGAGTTCCTTGTTGACGACCAACATCGCCTCGGACAGCTGTGCTCTAGCCGCGTCGATCGCCTCGTCTAATTGGGTGTACGCCGCCTGTGCACGCTCGTAGAGATCTTGGTTCGCGGCGACGGCAGCTGAGGCCCGGAACTTCTCCCCGCTGGCTGTTCGATCGGCGAGCTTCAGTTCGGGTAAACCGACCAAGGTGTCAAAGAGTGCCCTCTCCAAGCTCCAGCTCGCCTGCATCTTGACGGTGTTGCCGTCAAACAGGTCGGACAGCTCTGCCAGCCGCTTCTCGACGTCCGGCAGAGTCTGCAGCTTCTGCCTGGCCTGCGCGATCTTCAATCCAAGCTCGCTGATGAGATGCCCGTTGTCGTTGAGCCGGGCGACTGCGTCTGCCTCGCGGATTTCGAACTCGGTCAGGTCGAGGGCGGCGTCGATGAGCGCCATCCGGCCGACCGGCGTCCGCGCGTACTCGATCACTTCGCTCTGCGAGAAGCCCGTGATTGCGATTCGCCCCGACAGCCCGGCCAGATGCTCAGTGTCACCGACGAACTCCGGTGGGGTGGAACGGTCCTCGAAGTACGCGCGACGTGCGATGCAACGCGCGTGGCCGCGCGTGAGCACGACCTCAACGGTCGAGCCGGAGGTGAGGGCGTACTTGAGCCGGGACTCAACCTCCTTGCGTACCTGTGGGAAGTCGGCCGCGTCGGTCTGCTGGTCGAGCGCGAACCGCACCAACTCGATGAGCAGGGACTTGCCGGCACCGGTCCCGCCAAGCACGCAGTTCAGGTCGCTGGAGAAGTCGAACTGCTGCCCGTCGAGGAACCCGCCGGTGACCGCCACGGACTCAATAACCGTGTGCTCGGGCACTGGAGGTTCAATGAGGCGTATCCGCAACGACGGGTCCGCCATCGCATGCCTTAGCCCGCACACATCGGGTCTCGATGCCTTGATCCAGCTCCGGCGGTGGCCGATGCCGTGGAGCACATGGACGCTCGCGCCGGGGGCGGTTGTGTCGGAGCTACGGACTACCGCCAGGTCGCGCTTGTCGGTCAGACGTGCCCTGACCTTGTCGGCCTCCGCGATGTCGACGACCTCCACTGCAGTGATGGCCGGGTCCAGCATGGTTTGGTTGACGTGGTCAGCGACGGGAATTCGCAGCAGGCCCTTTTCGCGATCGGCGTGCGCGGCTATCGCCAGCCCGCCCCGTGCGGCAACGCGCCTCGCCGTCTCGGCGAAGCCGGTGCGCAGGGACTTGTGGAGGTCTCCATGATCGGCCCGGGGGATTCCGAGCTCGACGAGGACGTCCTCGATGAACTGGGCCGGGGTGCCTTCCTCCCAGATGGCGAGCAAGTGCCCTTCGGACGTGCTGAGTTCCACGCCCGGGAGCACCACGAGCGGAGTACCTTGTGCGGCCTCGGCCACCTCGTCACACCAGCCGGCGGTGTTGTGATCGGTGACCGCGATCGCCTGCAGCCCTGCCGTGATCGCCACGTCAACGATCTGACGGGCTTCGGTGGCCCCGTACGTGTGGGGGTCGACGTCGCGCGACGCCGGCGTATGCACGTGCAGGTCAACGGCCCAGAACCGCGCAGGCCCATGCCTCCCGTCCGGCTGGGATGCGGCCAGAACGTGCCTGGGTGGGTCTGTTGCTGATGTCAAAACATCCGCTCCGGTCTGATCATTACTCCTGCATTGCCGATCGACACTGTCACGCTCAGCGAGCGCAGCAGAGGCACGACACTCGGCCGTAGGTACGAACGCGGCGGGCCGGCAGCATGGTTCCGTCGCCTTAGAACTCCTAACTCTTTGAGTGGTGGAGTCGGCGCCAGCAGATGATGGCGCAGGCGAGGGTGAGGAAGGCTTCGTGGATGTCGTCGCGGATCTCCCAGCGGATCCGGAGGCGGCGGAACCAATGCAGCAGAGCGATGGTCTGCTCGACGACCCAGCGTCGGGTGCCGAGTCCGGAGCCGTGGTCGGTGCCGCGTCGGGCGATGACTGGGGTGATGCCCCTGGCGCGAAGGTCGCGGCGGTAGCAGTCGTAGTCATAGCCACGGTCGGCGTAGATGCGTTTCGGTCGCTGTCTGGGTCGGCCGCGGATGCCTTTGATCGGCGGGATCTTGTCGACCAGGGGCAGTAGTTGGGTGACGTCGTGGCGGTTGCCGCCGGTCAGGGACGCGGCGAGGGGGATGCCGCCCGCGTCGGTGATGACGTGGTGTTTCGAGCCTGGCTTGCGGCGGTCGACCGGGCTCGGACCTGTTTTGGGCCGCCCTTGAGCGCCCGAACATGCGTGCCGTCGATCACCGCCCGGGACATGTTCAACTGCCCGGTGGCCCGGAGTTTGCCCAGTAGGACCTCGTGCAGTCGTTGCCAGACGCCGGCGTCGTTCCAGTCCCGCAACCTGCGCCAACAGGTCATTCCTGAGCCGAACCCCAACTCCTGGGGCAGGTACTCCCACGGGATCGCGGTGTGCAGCACGAACAAGATCCGCACAACACCTTGCGGTCATCCAGTGGCTTACGGCCGGGGAACCGATGCCGGCGCGGGGGTCGGGGTGGCAGCAGCGGTTCGATCTCGGCCCACAGGTCGTCCGAGACGATCCACGGCGGCTGCTCACCCCTTCTCACATCCAGGCAGAACGATCCTCACGTCCCGAGGACACGCCCAACATCATTTCGTTAGGAGTTCTTAATCGCCCGCAAGGACGGCCAGTTCGCCGCGCTGCTTGGCTTCGCGCAAGCCGGACTCGCTGCGGCGGTTGGGCTTCGACCTCGACATGAGCGTGAGGACCAAGCCGCGCGCTTATCCTCCAACGGGGTCGTGCTCGGTATGTTCAAGCGGACCCCAGCTGACCACCGGTGCCCGCAGCGGCCGGCGGTCCGCGTCGGTCAACGCGGCCTCCAGCGCACCGGTGTCCCAGCCGCGCTGCGCGAGTGACCGATATATGACCCCGTAACGGGTAGTGAATGATTGAGAGCAGCCGGTACGGTGCCCGGCATGACCCCACCGCCTCCCATCGACGCGCCGACGCCCGCGGAGTTCCAGCCGCCCTCCGCTGATGCGTACGCGCCAGCGCCCGCCGCTGAGGTACCCGGAGCACCGTCCGGACCGATGCGCAGGAAGCCGCCGCTGATCCTGGGCATCGTCGGTGCCGCCGGGGTCGTGGTCGCCGTTGCGGTCGGCACCCTGCTGTGGTTCCTGGGCCAAAACGACCTGACGCAGGAGCAGGCCCAGCGGGAGTGCCGCAGTGCTATGGAGCAGGAAGCCGACCAGCGCGCCGACAGGGTTGGCGACTCATCAACCGCCGATGGCGTGCTCATTTCGGTGACGGGCGTGGAGCTCCAGGAGGCGTGGGAAACAGACAATGGATGGTCTGTTAACGGCACCGCCAACATCACCCTCAACTCCCGATTGCTGGGTCAGACGCCGACCGGGGTCAACCTGACCTGTGAAGCAGTCGCGACGGATGATGGCGTCCGCACCACGGTAAAGAACCGGAACTAACAGCGGCACCTGCGAAGAAGCCGCCGCCCCACCTGCCTTCGGGCGGGCGGAGACGGCGGCTTCTCTCGTCATTTCCGGGCTGGTTGACCCGGCACCCCGTCCGTCCGCAGCCGGCACTCGATGTAGGCAAGGAGTTGCGACCCGATGTATGCGCCTGCGGGAGTCGGCGCGCACCACAAGCAGGTCAAGCTCTCGATCCAATACGGCGAGGCTCCAACGCCCGTCATATTTCCGGCGGCAGAGGGTAGCCCTCTGCCTTGAACTCGGCGGCTCGACCGGCGAGCTGGCTGCGAGATGCCAGTTCGGCGTCGACCAGAGCGCCTATGTCGGGACCGTGGTACTGCGGCGTGACCCCCGAGGGTCACGAAAACGCCCCTCCGAATCAACGATTGTCGATGACCGAAGGGGCGTTTTCCCTGGTAAACGCTGTGCGCCCGAAGGGACTCGAACCCCTAACCTTCTGATCCGTAGTCAGATGCTCTATCCATTGAGCTACGGGCGCTTGTGCTCAGCCAGTCTACACACCCGGCTTTCGCGCGGAGACTCCGGGATTCGAACCCGGGAGGGGCTTTAAGACCCCAACCGCATTAGCAGTGCGGCGCCATAGACCAGACTAGGCGAAGTCTCCCTGGTGGCCCGCAGACCACCGCGCCCGAGGATACAGGTCGGCACCCACCGGGAGCAAAACGACTTCCGGGGTACGCCCACCGTGGCCGCCCGCCCCCGTGTTTCGGCACTGTGCGGCGGCGTGATCGGGACTACGCTCCATCGATATGCAGGAGCAGCCGCCCAGCGAGTCGACCCGTCGAGAGCCTGCTGAGAAAGCGCGTCGGCGCTCCCCACGGGCCACCTTCACCCCTCCCACGGCCGTCGAGCAGCCCGCAGAGACGATGGAGACGGCGGCACCGCCGGCAGCCACTACGACCAGCCAGCGTCCTCGCCCGGCCAAGGCCGCCCCGGCAGTGCTCTTCCAGCCACCGGAGCCGGACCGCCCCCTGCCGCGACAGCCAAATCGCGTACCGAGCGACACGACCGGCGACGTGGGCGTCGACCAGCCAGATTCAGCGACTGACACAGCGGGCGTCGACCCGGCAAGCCCAGAGACCGGCGCAGCGAGCGTCGACCAGCCAAGCCCTACGGCAGGCGTCGAGCCAGCGGCCCAGGCACCGAGGGCCCGAACCACCCCTGCCCGCAAGGCCACCCCACCCGTTCGCAATGCCGCCACCAGGAAGGCAGCCGAGACACCCACCGATGTGACCCCGACCACGCCGGCGCCGAGCAAGCGCGCCGCGAGCCCGACCAAACGAGCGGCGGCCCCTCGCAAGAGCACCACGCCGAAGAAGCCCGCACCAGAGCCCTTGGCCGAGCAGCACACGGCAGTGGAATCCCCCGCCGAGCAGCACACGGCACTGGAATCCCCCGCCGAGCAGCAGGCCGTGCCGGCTCTGGGGCGTACCCCGGAATGGGAGCTGCGGGCGGTCGCCGCGCGCGTGCTCGATCACCCGGGCTTCGCGCCGGAGCTGTTGGCTCTGGCGGCGGTGCGGGCGCTCGGGCCCGACGCGGCCACCTGGGCCGCGCGGCTGCGCGCCCGGTATCCGGACGCCCCGGCGGACGGCCTGGCCCGGTTGGCGACCCGGCGGTTCGTCCGCTCGGCGGGCGCGGGCGGGGCGACCGCGGCGCTGGCCGGTTTCTTCGCGCCGCTGGCCGAGCTGACGGTGGTGCTCTGGACCCATTCGAACCTGGTGCTGCATCTGGCTGCGGCGTACGGCAGGGATCCGGCGCACCCCGACCGGGCCGCCGAGCTGCTGGTGCTCACCCGGGTGCACCCGGACATGGCGAGCGCGGAGGCGGCGTTGACTGCCGCACGGACGGCGGGTGACCCGGTCGAGGGGGCCTGGCCGCAGGCGGCGGAGGCGGCCTGGCGACTGGCCGCGCCGCTCACGGCGCAGGCCGGCGGCTGGGTTGCGGTGCGGCTGATGGCCCGACTGCTGCCGGGTGCGGCGGTGGTCGCGGCGGCGCTGGGTGACTCGGCGGCAGCCGACCGGCTCGCGGCCCGAACGGTAGCCGTCTACCGATCCAACCCGCGTTGACCGATCAGAGCCAGTCGAACCACTCGCGGGGCAGCAGCGCGTAGCCGACGAAGGCGACCACGTCGAGGAGGGTGTGCGCGATGACCAGCGGCATCACCCGCCGGGTCCGCAGGTAGAAGAGGCTGAACACGACGCCCATGACCGCGTTGCCGAGGAACGCGCCGAAGCCCTGGTAGAGGTGGTACGAGCCGCGGAGCAGCGCGCTGGCCGCGATAATCGCGGCCAGCCGCCAGTGCAGCTGGCGCAGTCGGGTGACCAGGTAACCGACCACGATCACCTCCTCCAGCACGGCGTTCTGCACGGCGGCGAGGATCAGCACCGGGACCGCCCACCAGACCTGCGGCAACGCAGCCGGCACGAGCGTGGCGTTGATGCCCAACTGGGCTGCCACCCAGAACAGGACCAGCCCGGGCAGGCCGATCAGCGCGGCCAGGCCGGCACCACGGGCCAGGTCCTGGCCGGGCCGCCGGGCGTCCAGGCCGAGGGTCCGCCCCGGGTCGCCGGGGTCACGGCTGAGCAGGTGTACGGCGAGCAGCACCGGCAGCAGCGCGAAGACGATGCCGAGCAACTGGTACGTGAGGTCCAGCCAGGGTCGGGCCGACGCTGAGGTGTTCAGCGAGGCGGTCTGCTTGGAGAGCGGACCGTCGGCGGTCAGCTTCGCGATGATCGAGACCACCGCGTAGACCGCGGACTGGCCGAGGGAGAGGCCGAGGACCAGCAGCGTCTCGGTGCCCAGCACTCGGCGGGACACCGGGCGGGTCAGCTCAACGGTCACCGCACCACTCTGCCCGACGGGCGGCACTGGTGACACGGCCGACCGGCCAGCATGAGCCGATCGCACATTCTGTGCGACCGGTAGACACTCTCCGTGGAGATTCTATGGGCGCCCGATCCGCTGCTGTCTGGAGAAGGAGCGTCCCGTGGACAACCTCGCGCGGTTGCTGAAGGAGAGCTGGACCCTGGTCGAAGAGGACCGGGTCCGGCTGAGCGGGCACTTCTACGCCCGGCTGTTCCTGCTCGACCCCACCCTGCGGCAACTCTTCCCGGTGCAGATGACCGGCCAGGGCGACCGCCTGCTGGAAGCGATCATCACGGCGATCCACACCGTCGACGACCCGGAGTCTTTCGACGAGTTCCTCCGGGCGCTGGGCCGCGACCACCGCAAATACCACGTCGACGAGCGGCACTACGCGACGATGGGCGTCGCTCTGCTGGACGCGCTGCGCAGCACCGCCGGCGACGGCTGGAACCTGGAGTACGACCAGGCGTGGCGCGAGGCGTACGCGGCGATCGCCGCCCTGATGGTGGCCGGGGCGGCGGCCGACGACGACCCGCCGTTCTGGCACGCCGAGGTGCTGACCCACGAGCGGTACGGCCCGGACACCGCCGTGCTGACCTGCCGGGCGTTGCAGCATCCGCTGCGCTGGCAGGCTGGGCAGTACGTCAGCCTGGAGGTGCCGCGCCACCACCCCCGGGTGTGGCGGAACTACTCGGTGGCGAACGCTCCGAACGACGACAACGTGCTGGAGTTCCACGTGCGGTCGCCGGGGGCCGGCTGGGTGTCCGGCGCGCTGGTGCGTCGGGTCCGGCCGGGTGACCTGCTCCGCCTGGCGGCGCCGATGGGGTCGATGACCCTGGACCGTTCCTCGGAACGGGACATCCTCTGTGTGGCCGGCGGGGTCGGCCTGGCGCCGATCAAGGCGCTGGTGGAGGAGTTGGCCACCTACAACCGGACCCGCTGGGTGCACGTCTTCTACGGTGCCCGGCAGGCAGCGGACCTGTACGGCCTGGCCGGGTTGCAGGAGCTGGTCGCCGTACACCCGTGGTTGTCGGTCACCGCGGCGTGCAGCGAGGACCCTGATTTCGACGGTGAGCTGGGCGACATCCCGGACGTCGTGGCCCGGTTCGGCCCGTGGACCACGCACGACTGCTACGTCTCCGGCTCGGCCCGGATGGTCCGGTCCACGCTGCGGGTGCTCGCCGCGGACGAGGTGCCGCCGCCGCACATCCGCTACGACACCTTCGGTGACCTCTAGACGTTCCTCCCCCCACACCGGGGCGCGTGCCCCTGCCCCCTGGGGCACGCGCCCCGGTCCCTCTCAATGGTCAGTAGCGCCAGGGGCGCCCGGTCTCGCGGTATTCCTCGACCGGCACCAGCGGTACGCCGGGTGCCATCCGGTCGACGTAGAGGCGGCCCTCCAGGTGGTCGATCTCGTGTGCGACCAGCCGGGCCATGCCGAACTCGAACGAGGTGATGATCCGGCTGCCGTCCCACCGGGCGTGCTCCACGTCCAGTCGCAGCGGCCGGGTCACCAGACCTCGGTGATCGAAGAAGGAGAGGCAGCCCTCGTACTGCTCGTCGGTGTCCGGGTCGGCGTCGACCACCCGGGGGTTGAGCAGCACGACCGGCTCGGCCGACCGGTCGGGGGGCCGCACCACGGCCGCCGCCCGACCGATGCCCAACTGCGGGGCGGCGACGCCCACCCCCTTGCTGAACGGGTGCAGCTCGTCGAGCCGGGCCAGGGCCGTGGTGAGCCGGTCGACCACGTCCCGGGCAACCTGCTCCTCGCCGGGCAGATCGAACAGGCGGACGCGCTGGCGGAGCAGGTCGTCCCCGCGTTGCACGATGCCGAGGCCGCGCATCCGGGCACTGGGCCGGACCCGGGCACCGCCGGGGCCGCCGTCCGGGTCGGTTTCCGGGCGGGCACGGAAGCGCCACTGCATCCGGTAGCGGGCGTTCAGCGGTGGATCGTCGGTCTGCCAGTCGTAGATCGCCCGGTCACCCTCGTCGTGACGCTGCGGTGCCGTCCGCAGCGGGCCCTCCTCCGCGGAGAGCGAGGTTTCCACGCCCCAGACCTGCGGATCGAGCGCCACCGGCAGGTCCAGGCGTACGGCGAGCTGCCGGGTGGGCAGCCGGACGGCCCGTTGGAACCAGGGGCCCCACTTCTCGTGCCCGACGCTGTACGCGTACTCGATGGTGGCCCGGTCGCCGGGGTAGAGCGGGAAGCGCCGCTCCCCGTTCTCGAAGAGCAGCCAGATCTCCTTGAACGCGTCCCGATCGTGTTTGGCCCGCCAGTGCATCGGCTCCGGGTCACCGCCGCCGTCGTCTCGCCGGGCCTGTAGTTGCAGCTCGGCGAACGTGAGGGGGTGCTCCCGGTGGTGCCGGTTGGAGCGGCCGGGGTCGTTCGGGTAGCGGTCGACGGCGACCCGAGCAAGGTAGCGGGTGACCGGTTCGGTGCCGGCGTTGTACAGCTGGCGGTGGATGACGCACCGGTATCCGGCGTCGGTGTGGGTGAGGGTGGCGAGTTCCCGTTCCACGACGAGGCCGGTGCCGGGTGGCAGCCACTGTCCGGGCAGGTACGGCTCGCGGTGCGGCTGACCCGCGCGGGTGTGCCGTAGGTCGTCGTACTCCCGGAAGCGCTGCCAGATCGCGCCGCTGGCCTCCAGGACGGCCTCGGCGCGACGGGCGAAGTCCTCGGTTGGGCGGTGTCGGCGCCCCTCGACGTGGCTCACGTAGGACGGGTCGAACCCCATCAGGACAGCCAGTTGCTTCTTGGACAGCCCTCGCCCGGTCCGTTGCCGGGCGAGCTCGGCCGCGAAGGATTCGACAGCCCGTTCGAGGGGTGAGGTCGTCATCGGCTTCCTCGTGGCCGGGGCTATAAGTTTCACGTTCTGTGCGCGAGCGCACACGCATCTGGCACCTTGCCGACACTTCGCTTGACAATCCACCGACGGTCGTCGATCGTGTGGCCGCGTTTCCCAGGGCTGACGTCGGGTAGTCCGCGTGCGGGAGCGCCGTTCCGCCGGGAGCCGAGTGACCGGGACCTCCCGATCTGACCAAGGTGAGGCTTCCCTTAGACCAAGGAGCTTGGTTAGGCTAGCCTTAGCTCAGGACGGCACCGGTCGTCCGCCGGGGCGCACTCCTCGGTCCTGCGGACGGGGGATGACTCAGGTGACAGCGGTGATGCCGAGGCGGGACGCCACCGCCACACCGCTCGCCCCCGTCACCGCGACGCTGCGCGCCATGTTCGGCACCGACGATCTTCCCGGGCTCGCCCGGGGCCTACTGGTCGACGACGAGTTCGGCTGGGCGCCCGCCACCACCCTGATCGACGGCAGTCGGCTGCCCGAGTTGCTGCGCGGCGCCGCCGTCCGCTGGGGCGGCACCCCCCATGCCTGCGCCGCGCTGGCCTGGAAGTCGTACAGCTACTGGACCGCACTGCCGGTCGTGCTGGGCTGGGCCTCCGCCCGGCGGGTGCCGCTGCTCGACCCGGCCGACGTGCTGATCCACTTCGAGGACCACCGACAGCTGCTCACCATGGGCCTGCGCCGTGGCACCACCGTGGCGGTGCTGCCGAGCGACCCGCTGGCGCTCGCCGGCCTGCCGGAGGTGCGGGTCGTCGCCGACGAGGCGGAGCTGCTGGCCGCACTGCGCGCCTCCCTGCTCGACGCTCACCTGGCGCCGCTCATCACGGCGATCCAGTCGGAGGTCCGGGTGGGCACCCGGACGCTGCTCGGCTCGGTCGCCTCCGGCATCGCGCACGGCATCCTGCGGGCCGCCGACGGCCTGCCCGGTTCGACGGTGCAGAGCATCGACACCCTGCTCGGCGCGCTCGACCTCACGGACCTGATTGAGCTGGTGCCGGGGCCGACCGGTGAGCCGACCGTGCAGCGGCGCACCTGCTGCCTCGCGTTCACCCTGCCCCGGCCGAAGGTCTGCCAGGGCTGCTGCGTCCGCCCGGCCTGAATTTCGTCGCTCAGTCGGTCAACGACCGGACGTCCCACACCCACACACCGCCGGTGAAGACCGGCTGGATCCCGGTCAGCTCGGTCATCCCCCGGCGCAGCGCGGCCTCGTTCTCGTGCGGCCCGAGGATGACCACACCGGCCCGCCAGAAGCGCAGGTCGTCGACCGCGCGGACCCGGCTCTGCGGGGTGATCGGCGGCACCGCCCCGCTACGCCGGATGGTGGTGAAGAAGCTGCTGGTGGGACGGGGCGGCGCGCCGAACAACGCCACCCGCGGCGCCTCGGCGTTCGGGCGGGTGTCCGGGCCGAGGAAGTAGCCGCGGGCCAGCGGCATGTCCAGACGGGTCGCCGCGGACCACCGCAGCGGCTCCGCGTACGTGTTGTCCGGCAGCGGCAGGGTCACCACACTGCGCCCACCAGCCACGTACGGACGCCACGCCCCACTGGTCACGAAGGTGGGGACCGGTTCGAGATGGTCCACGGGCAGCGGCGTGGGAACGATCGGCAACAGGGCCATCGTGAGCATGGTGGCGGTGACGAAGCGGATCTGACCCCTGGCGGCCGGGTGCGAGCTGGCCAGTTCGCGGGCGCGCTCGGCACCGTAGGCGAGCAGCAGCCCGATGATCGGAGTGATCGCCAACGCCCACCGCGTCGGCACCACCGAGTGCAGGATGGGCAGGTTCTCCAGCGCGGCCCAGGGGCCCGGCACACCCGTACCCCGGTTGTCGAAGCGGACCTCCCGACCCAGCGAGAGCACCGCGAAGAGCAGCCCGAGCCCGGCCAGCGCGAGCACCACGACCGAGCGGCGTAGCCACCAGACCAGGGCGATCACCAGCACCACCAGCGGCCAACCGAAGAAGCTGTTCTCCTCGGTCGGGTTCTTGGCCAGGCCCGCGGCGGTGCGCGGGCTACCGGCGAGTGACTCCCGGGAGTACGCGACGAACGAGGCCAGGTCACTGGAGTAGCCGCGGATCAGGCGGGACAGCCCGGAGTAGGCGTCCGGCCCGAAGAACTGCACGTACAGGGGGTACGCCAGCAGCAGCCCGGCGACCCCGGCGGCTACGGCAAGGCCGGCGATGAAGGGCCGGGCCCGCGACCGCAGCTCCGCCCGGCCGAGGGCGAGCACGCCGACGACCACACCGAGCCCGATCGCGGTCATCAGCAGGATCTCCAGGTTGAGGAAGGCCTGCCAGACGATCACGAGCGCGAGAAGAAGGCCGTTGCGCAGCCAGCGGCCCGGTTCACCGAGTCGCAGCGTGCGCCAGATGATCAACGGGACGACGAACTGCGACACGATGTTCGGGTGCCCATTGGCGTGCGACACCATGGCCGGCGCGAACGCGCAGAAGCCGGCGCCCAGCCACGCCGGCCCGCGGGCGCCGATCAGGACCCGGGAGAGCAGGAAGTACCAGGCCGTGGCGGTGGCAATCATGCCGGCGGTGAGAAAGACCAGGAATGCCGCCCGCGGACCGAAGAGCAGGGTGATCGGCGTCAGTGGCAATGAAATGGATAATACGGACGTATTAGCCATCAGATTCACGCCGTCCGGAACGTTCATCTGCTCGGAATGGAACGGATACGCGAATTGCGTGACGACCCGTGCACCGTGCGCCATCATCCATTCGAACTGTGACTGGTCGGATTGGTTGTCCCGCACGCCGCTGCCCGGGTCCAACCAGAGCCGACCGGTGACCCAGAAGCCGAGCACCACGAAGCTCAGCACGGCGGCCAGATCGGCCCACTTCCCTCTGCGGGAAGGCCGAGCGTCACCAGGCACCCCCTCCACGGACGACGCGGTGGCCGGGTCGTCGGTGCCGCTGGGCGCGTCCGATTCAGGAGTAGTCATGACAATTCATAGGGTAGTCAGGGTAAGGCGCTGCCGTGACATGTTTCGGGGTACTGCCGTACTATGTGCCGGGTTCGCCGACCGCCGATCACGAACCCACCCCCCGACCACAATTCGGCCACCCCGATGCCCCGATTCTTCTGCCGCTCAGCGGATGATTCACTCTGTCGGTCCAGGCACGGGTCGAGTTCATATCGTGAGGAATCGACGCATGGCAGAAATCACTGGGGATCAGCGCGTGCAGTCCGAGGTGCTGGAAGGCCTGGCTACCGCTGTGAACCACCGTCGCTGGTTCATCGAACTGGCGGTGCCGCACCTCGGCGACGACCCGATCGAGATCGGCAGCGGCCTCGGTGACTACGCGCTGGAATGGTCAGAGAGGCTGCCCCGGTTCACCGCCACCGAGGCCGATCCGGACCGGCTCGTGCAGCTCAAGGAGCGCCTCGCCGACCGGCCGAACGTCGACGTCCGGCAGATGCTGCTGCCACACAACGACCGGGGCCACTACAGCGCGGCGGTCTCGTACAACGTCCTGGAGCACATCGAGGACCACGTGGGCGCGCTGCGCAGCATGCGTGACCTGGTCCGACCCGGCGGCGCCGTGATCATCATCGTGCCGGCGTTCCAGTTCGCGATGGGCCCGGCCGACATCGCCACCGGCCACGTCCGCCGCTACACGAAGAAGACGCTCGAAGCGGCGATGACCGAGGCCGGCCTGACCGTCGAGAAGATCCACTACGCCAACGCCCTGGGGCTGATCGGTTACTTCATGGCCACCAAGGTCTTCCGGCTGATGCCGAAGGAGGGCCCGATGGTCAAGGTCTACGACACCGTCGTCCTCCCCGCCACAAAGGCGGCGGAGCAGCTCGTCCTCCCACCCTTCGGCCAGTCCGTCTTCGCGGTGGCCCGCGTCCCAGCCTGACCAGGGCCTGCCCGCCCGGGTCGATCATGGGGTTGTGGTGCCCAGTTTGGTGCATTCCGGGCTATTTGTCACCCACCACAACTCCATGATCGACGGGATTGGGCGGCGTTGCCCACCTTCCCGGGTTAGTCCTTGATCTGGTACGTCGGGCGGATCACCGCCCGGGCCAGCGTGTGGAACGTGAGGTTGAAGCCCACGTAGGCCGGGCTGGCGTCCGGGGTCAGGTCGAGGCGGTCGACGTCCACGGCGTGCACCGCGAAGACGTACCGGTGCGGGCGGTCACCGGCCGGCGGAGCCGCCCCGCCGTACCCCTGCTCGCCGTAGTCGTTGCGAACCGAGAACGCCCCACCGAGGTCGGCGCCCGCCGCGCCACCCGCGCCGCTGGGCAACTGCGTCACGTCGGCCGGCACGTTCACGAGCACCCAGTGCCAGAAACCGCTGCCGGTCGGCGCGTCCGGGTCAAAGCAGGTCACCGCGAAGCTCTTCGTCTCGGCAGGGAAATCCGACCAGGTCAGCTGCGGGGAGACGTTGTCGCCCCCGGTGCTGCCGTGCGCGTGCCGCGCGTCCATCGGCTCGCCGTTCTGCACGTCGTCACTCGTCAGCGTGAACGAGGGCAGCATCGGCAGCAGCTCGTACGGGTCCGGGGCGATCGGTCGTTCCAGGGTCATCGGGACGCGTCCTTCCGGTGTGCGGAGATACCAGCCCCTTCTTACCCCGCCGCGGCCCCTCCGACGACCCGAAGTACGCGCTGACCGACAGTGGTTTTCCGGAGCTACCGTTGAGTTCGGGCAACGTTCCTCAGGGGGACATCGTGGCCGGAATCTGGCGGGATTTCGTGGTAGCCGTCCTCACCGCGTTCCGCCGCCGGGACGAACGGGCCATCGCCGAGGAGCGCCGACGCGCCGTCGAGCGGCTGGCGGAGGAGACGATCCGCACCCACAGGCGGGTTGCCGACCCGCCGCAGTGACCAGGTCGGAGGGCACCGGATCGCCCCGGGGTGAACGGTCAAGATGACCTGATGGGGCGGATCTTGCGGGCACGGCCGGTGGCGAACCTGGAGACACACCGAACCACCCTGAGTCTCAGCGTCCGGTGCGTACGACCGGGGCAGCTTGTCGGCCCCGTTGCGGCGCTGCTGTTGATTCCCGTCGGCCGGCACCTGCCCGGCATGGCCGCCCTCGCCCTGCTCACCGCGTACCTCATCGCACTTCTCAGCTACGAGGCGTGGACCAGGCGCGGGTCCGGTGTCCCGTCCGAGAGGGCCTGACTGCTGGTCGGGAGGCGTTGGCCGATCAAGGGGGCGGAGGGTGTGGGATTCGAACCCACGAAGACATCGCTGCCTTACCGGTTTTCAAGACCACGAACCTCACGGCGCTGACCTGCTGGCATGCGAGCCATCACCGACTCTGCGACACGAATACGGCACATGGACTGCTCAGGCCGGGCGACCCGCTGCGTCCGCTGATAACCACTGCCAAAGCCCTGGCTGCCGGACCAGAACAGGACACCCTACGGGAGGCCCCCGTCACAGGGAGAAATACTTCCGCCTTGTGTAACGGACTTGCCACCCGCGCCGCGCAAAGCCACTACAGTCTCGGCGAGCGGCAGTGAGAACCGTCAGAAGTTTGGCGGCCCCGGGGTCGCATCCCCGGGGCCGCCTGAGGTTCCCACCTGCCGCAACTTCGTCCGTAACGACTCGTCAAGGTGGGCAACGTGCAAAGACTAGCCAGGCGACTGAGGCAAGACCAGCAGAACGCCAAAGTTCAGACCGAACAAGCTGCACTGAGGGGTGTCGTACTGGTGACCGTACTGGCCATCAGCGCGACCCTCGGAATCGTCCTGCTCAGCAGGCACGTCGTTGGGGAGGTCGCGCCAGCGGCGATCACCGCGATCAGTGCTACCACTCTGGGCGCCATCGCAGCGGTCGGTGTCGTCCTCGGGCGCAGGCCTCGTAACGGCTGACAAAGTGGGTGTCGCGGGTCAGGGCAACGTACCCTGACCCGCGCTACCTGTAGCAGAGACGGAACTCCGCCTCGCACGGTCGCGGAGGCGTGCGCTCACACGCACGCTGGGTAGGCGCGCTCCGCTCCGCGTGCCGTACCCTGGATCATCCCGCTACATCTGCCCGACCTCGGAGTTAGCTTTGAAGCCAACGACGCCGCCCCCATTTGCTGGCGCATCCGTTACTTGGGCAGAAATGAGGTCCCGCGCCCATAAGTTTACGCGCGACTGGGCAGGAGAGACCCGCGAGGCGGCAGAAGGGCAGACCTTCTGGAATGAATTCCTCCAAATATTCGGTGTGTCGCGGCGACGCGTGGCGGTATTCGAGCAAGCAGCGCGTCGAACTAGCACTGGCAACGCTGGCTGGATGGACTTGTTCTGGCCGGGCTATCTTGCCGTCGAACACAAATCGGCAGGAGCCAACCTGGAAAGGGCCATGGGCCAAGCCATTGACTATCTGCCTTCCCTGCCGCAGGAGCACCTTCCGCAGCTAGTGGTCGTATCGAGCTTTGAGAAGTTTCTAGTCCGCGACCTAGAATCCGGCATTGAAACTACATTTCCACTCTCAGAGCTCGTCGAGCACCTGGAACTGTTCGCGTTCCTCGCCGGCTACGACACACGGCATCAGTTTGAAAACGAAGAAGATGTAAACCTCGCAGCTACTGACCTTCTTGCGCGTTTGCACGACTCGCTAGAGGACTCAGGATATAACGGCCACGCTTTACGCGTTTTCATGACTCGATTGCTCTTCGTGCTCTTCGCTGACGACACTCAGGTTTGGGAGCGCGGCCTTTTTCATGACTATGTGACACTGAAAACACACGAGGACGGCCGAGACCTCGGCGGAGCACTGGGCCTCTTTTTCCAAGTACTCAACACGCCAGATGAGCTTCGGCAGCGAACTCTTGACGAGGACCTGCTTCGATTCTCCTACATCAACGGTGGGATCTTCAGCGAGCCCTTGCCGATTCCGGCGTGCAACAGGGAGATGCGAGCAAGGTTGATCGCTTGCATGAAGTTCAACTGGGGTGCCATCTCTCCCGCCATCTTCGGCTCCCTCTTCCAGAATGTTATGTCGCCGAGGGAGAGGCGCGCTCTGGGCGCTCACTATACTTCCGAGCAGAATATTCTCCGTACGATCAGACCACTATTCCTCCACCAACTGGAAGCCGACCTAGAGGGAGCAACTACCCTCCCCGCCCTAAAGCGGTTCCATGAGCGGCTTGGCGAGTTGACGTTTTTTGACCCAGCCTGCGGATGCGGCAACTTCCTCGTAGTTGCATACCGAGAGTTGCGGCGCATCGAGCTTGAATGCCTGCGCCGTATCCGGGCACGCGAGTCCCGGTCTGACCAAATGGTTCTCGATACCGCCCTCGTGGTGCGTACCCACGTCGGGCAATTCTATGGGATTGAAATTGAAGAGTTCCCAGCCAAGATTGCCGAAACGGCAATGTATCTCATGGACCATTTAGCCAACCGTGAACTCTCGACAGAGATGGGGATGTATTTCGTTCGGTTCCCCATCTCCGACACGGCCCATATTTACATCGGCAATGCTTTGCGCACTGACTGGAATCAAGTTCTTCCGTCAAACAAGTGTTCATACCTCTTCGGCAACCCGCCTTTTACGGGAAAGAAAGAGCGCAGCGAGGCTCAGCGTTCCGACATGCAGCACGTATTCGGATCATCGGGCGGTGTCGGCGTCCTGGACTATGTGTGCGCTTGGTATAAGAAAGCAACGGAGTACATCGGAGAAACGGGACACACGTTGTGCGCTTTCGTTTCAACGAACTCGATCACTCAAGGTGAGCAACCTCCTGTACTGTGGTCCGCGGTCGACCTTGCGAAATTTCCTATTTTCTTTGCTCATCGGACTTTTGAGTGGACGAGTGAGGCAAAGGGGCCAGCTCATGTTCACTGCGTGATCATTGGCTTCTCTCCTGCCGGGCGCATCGCTCCATCGGCACTTTTTGAGTACCCCACCCTTCGTTCAGCGCCCACAGAGAAGAAACCCAATCAAATTAACGGGTACCTAGTTGACGCTCCTGCGACCCTCGCAAAGAAGCGCCGGCAGCCCCTTGTTTCGACAGCCAAAACCGCTCGCGAAGGAAGTAAGCTCGGGGACTGGAAGCACCTTACGATTGAGCCTGAACAGATTGAAGAGGTGCGCCAGGACTCCATAGCAGCCAAATACTTAAGACCACTCATCGGTGCGGAGGAGATGCTCTACGGGTTGCAACGGTGGTGTTTTTGGCTGAGGGAAGCCAACCCCGTAGACCTTCGGAACTCTCCTGTTCTGAGAGAGCGCCTGAGCAAACTCCGGGAACGTCGATCCCAGAGCGACAAGCTCTCTACACGTCTAATGGCAGATAGGCCTGCCGAATTCCTAGAAACCCGCCAACCGTTAAGCGACTACCTATTCATCCCCTGTGTAAGTTCCAGTAGGCGGCAGTACGTTCCGATGCAGATCTACCCGGCGACAGTGGTCATTAGGACACCTAGCTTTGCTGTCGAGGGAGCCGACCTCAGCATTATGGGACAGCTTCAGTCAGCCATGTTCATGGCTTGGGTGAGGACAGTTTCTGGCCGGCTTAAGAGCGACTTTCAGATCGCTCCTGGGACTGTCTACAACACCTTCCCCTTTGCCCAGCCTGATGACAGCAAGCGAACGTCAATCGAAGAGGCAATGAGCAGTGTCCTTGACGTTCGGTCGCGATATGACGGAGCTACGTTGGCGGATCTCTACGATCCTCTGTCAATGCCCGGCCCGCTGGTGGCGGCGCACCGGGAGCTAGATTCCGCTGTTACGGCAGCATTCGGACGCCGACGGCCAAAAACTGATGCAGAACGTCTCGAATTGCTGTTCGAGAGGTACACTGCGCTTCTCAGCTCCGATATGTTGCCGCTCTCTACCTCCCAGACAACCCGGCGGGCGTCCCGAAGGAGAGCCTCCTAAATGTGGCCGACGCGGTGCAACTCAGCCACTGATGCGCTCGATCAGCGCGGCAGCTATCTCACCCATGCTCGTGATCACCGCGTCTGCTCCGGCCGCCCGGAACATCTCGACCTTGGCCGGCCGATTGGCATAGCCGATCACCCTCACTCCGGCCGCCCGCGCCCCGTCGATGTCCGAGAGCGAGTCGCCTACTAGAACGCACTGGCTCGGCGGCCGGCCAAGGGCGCGCACGGCTTGCAGGATCGGTTCCGGATTGGGCTTCATGCGGTCCGGGTCGGCGTATGCCCGGCCGATTACCGGCGAGACGTACCCGGCGAGCCGGTGCGCTGCCAGGTAGGCGGCCACCGCGCCGGCCGAGTTGTTGCTGACCGCCGCGACCGGCATCCCGGCTTGCTGGGCAGCCACGATGACCTCACGGCCGTATGGCGTCGGCTCGGCAAGCTCGACGGCCCGGCGCTCGGCCGCGCAGAGCGCATCCTCCACCGCCCGCGTGATGCCGTGGTCGCCGGCCGCGCCAGTGCGGCGTAGCACCTCAAGCGGGTCCGGCTCGCTGGCGAGGTCCGGCGGCACATCGACGCCATGTTGCCGCAGCACGTCGACCAGCTCGGCGGCAACCAGCGGCGCCGGGTAACCGGCGAAGATGCTGCACACCGGTCCGTCGAAGTCGAGCAGCACCGCGCCGACCTCGCCGAGCAGCCGACCGAGGTCGGCGTTCATCCGTCGTACCTGTAGGCGATGGTCGACCACACGGAGTCGAACCACTGGCGGGACGCCTCCACGAACTGCGTTCCGTGCGAGGCATCGTCGTCGGTCACCGCGTAGTGGAACAGCGGCACGTCCTTGCCCATGAGGTCGTAAATCGCCATCGGCTCGCCCTTGATCGAGACGGTGCGCTCAACAACCGGGTAGAAGCCATAGAAGACCTCTTCGCCGTTCAGGATGTAGAGCTTGAACAGCGGCGACGCCCGATGCATCCGCACATCAACGGTGGCCGACCGGATAAGCCCGAGGTCGCCCAGTTCGCCGACCTGATCGATGATTCCGTCTGCGGCCCGGCGGGTGATCCGCTCCGCGCGTTCGCGTACTGCTGGGTCGTCTGCCTGCGTCTCGGCCCGCGACGGCAGCGCCATCGGCACAGCCATGTCGGAGATCAGGACCCGCACCGCGATCGTCTCCGGCGCGAGTCGGCCGACGCGCACTTTGTCGAGTGCCTCGGCTAGCGCGTCGCGCAGCGTCTCACCGGAAAACCCGGCGAAGTCGATCGTCACGTGAGGTCGGTCAAACGAGGCTTCGATGTGAGGGCGCAGCTCAACCGCTCGCTGTGTCTGCGCGCGGACGAACGCGCCGCTGCCCTGCCGGGAAACGATCAGCCGTTCTGCCCGGAGCAGGTCCAAGGCTCGTTTGACCGTTTCTCGCGCCACCCCGTAGCGGGTGGCTAGCTCGGGCTGCGACGGCAGCTTGTCACCGGGCGCGAGTCGACGCGTGAGGATGGCCGCCCGCAGCTTGTTCGCGATCTGCTGCGAGGCCTGTTTGGGGTCGTCGGGGTCCAGCTCGCCGAGGAAGTCAAGGTTCTCGCTCACCCGCTCACGGTAGCGCTGACTAGCCAAGTTAGGAAAGTTCGCCGCGCCCTCTTGACCTGACTAGCCAAGCCGGCCTACCTTCATCACGTCGGACCTGGCTAGCCAGGCACGACAAGCCGAACGGAAGCCGGGGAAGGTGGCGCTTTGCGCTGCACGCTCACGGGCCGGTCGTGTGGTCGTTCATTGAGAACTTCACAGCAGAAGCGCCGCGTAGATCCGTCTGCGGCATCCCCGCCTTGAGCCACACCGTGGCCGACCCCGGTAGATCCCGGGCGAGCGGGGCGAGCGGGCCGGATCTGGCGCGCGGTTGCTTCTGCCTCTCATTCCCGTTCGGGGTGCGGCCGGTCTGGTCGCACCCCGGGCTTTCCCCCACGTCATTGACTACACCGGAGGTTCCCCGTGCGTACGCACCTTGCCCCCGTCACCGCCGAACCGACCGCCGCCGACCTCGCCGCGATCGACGCGGAGTGGCCGCTGATCGCAGCCGAGCTGGACCTGCTGGACGCCGAGATCACCCTGCTCTACGCCGAGGACCACGGCGGCCCGACCGAGCTGGACTGGCGTCGGGTGCGCCGGGCCGAGGCCCGCGTCACCCGCGCCGCCACCGAGACGACCGCCCGCACCGACCCGCGCCGCGCGGCCTGATGGCCCGCATCCGCGCCGCCTTTCACGATCCGGACGGAGCGCGGTACGGCATCCCTACCTACTGGTGGAAGGGTGCCCCGCCCGGCTACGCCACCCGCCGCCAACTGACCGCCGCCGGCCTACGCCCCGGCGGTCAACCCGTCGCCGCTCAGGTGCTCTGGCAAGGGGTCGGCGGCACCCGCACCGCCTACCTCTACCGGGTCGACCTCGCCGCCCCGAAGCGCACCGCGACCCCCGCGCAACGCGCCGCCATCGGCAAGGCACTCACGGCCCGCCGCACCTGCCGCACCTGTCACACGGTGCGGCCCTACTTCATCCCGCGCTCGCTGGGCGAATGCCTCGCGTGCGCCTTCCCCCAGGAGGACGCAGCATGACCGCCCCCACCATCAACGGCACCCGCTACCCCCAACCGATCGAAGACCTGTTGCCCGCCGCCCGCGCCCTGGACCTGCCGGACGGGGAGGTGTTCCCGTCGCGTAACCGGCTCATGCGGGAGTTCCGCATCGGAGCCCCGAAGGCCGGCGAACTGCTCGCCCTGCTCAAGACCACGCCCGCCGCCCCGCCGGCCGACACCACCGCGCCGGCCAGCCCGGACCCGACCCCCGCGCCGGCCGTACCCGAGGCCGCGCCGCCGGTCGTACCGGACCCGACGCCCGCGCCGGAGATCACCCCGCCCGAGCCGGTCGAGCAGGTCGCGCCGGTCAGTCGCCCGGACACGCCCACCCCGCCCGCGCCGGTCCGGTCGGCGGTGGTGTGGCCGGTGGTGCTGCTGGCCCTGCCCGCGTTCGTCGCCATCTGGTCCGGCTGGGTCGGCCTCGGCGGACTCACCGGATTCGGCATCGTGCACCCGCTTCCTGGCATCTGGGACAGCTTCTCCATCAACAGCGCGATCACCCTCCCGATCGGAGTGGAGACCTACGGCGCATACGCCCTCTACGTGTGGCTGTCCGGACGGGTGCCCGAACGGGCACGCCGGTTCGCCAAGTGGTCCGCCCTCGGCTCCCTCGCCATCGGCGCACTCGGCCAGGTCGCCTACCACCTGTTGGAGGCCGCCGGAGTGACCTCGGCCCCGTGGTGGATCACCACCGCCGTGGCCTGCCTCCCGGTCGCGGTGCTCGGCATGGGCGCCGCACTCGCGCACCTCGTCCGCACGCACGACTAGTTCCGCCCGGCGGCACGGCCCCTGGCTTCCCAACCTGCGCCGTGCCGCCGGCCCTCACCTATCCGGCACTCACACCTTCAGGAGAGAGCACTGATGTTGTCACCCCTGCGAGCGCTGCGGACAGCGGCGACCCGCTTGCGGCCCCGCCGCCCCTACTGGCTCGGCACCCCGCTGCGCGCCACGATCGCCCCCGCCGCGTGCGGCGGCTACGTCCTGCTCATCCACTACACGAACGGCGTCGAGTGGGTCAGCAGCCTGCCGACCCGCACCGAGGAATACGACCGGCCCGACGAGCGGGAGTTCACCGCCGTAGCCGCCGCCCTCGCCACGCGCGGCCTGACCCGCACCACGCCGTGGCAGATCGACCAGCACGCCCGCCTGTGCGCCCCCATCGCTGTCATCCGCACCGGGAAGGAGTCCCGATGAGCGCCCCGAACAACGAACCCGGCGACCGTTTCGACTGGCAGGCCGCCGAGAACGACCTGACCGACCCCACCACCGGCCCGGATGCCGAGGTGGTCGACCTGGACGACGCCCGCGCCCGCCGGGTACCGCGCCCCCGCCCGCCGGCCGAGGCGGACGACACCGAGCAGGACGACGCCGAGACGGTCGAGGACGCGCCGGAGCGCCTCGGTGGTCTGGTCGACGTGGTCGAGGACATCCCGCCGGAGGTGTTGGCCCGGCAGCGGGAGCGCCGGCCGATCCTGGCCGAATGGGCGCGCTCGTGGCGCGGTATGCGCGCCGCCGTGCGGCACCAATCGAAGGATGCCGGCTACGTCACCGCCTACCACGCGGTGCGCCTGCCGAAGTACGCGGCGAAAACCGCCGTGTGGGCACCGGTCGGGCTGTTCCGCGGCCTCGGTCGGGCGTTGCACTGGGCCAGCGCGGAAGAGGGCAACTGGCACCTGCGGCAGGCCGCCGCGACGCGTGGTGAGGCGGACGTGTGGCTCAAGTTGGACGCCCGCCGGCAGCGCCAAAGCGTGTGGCGGTGGTGGGTGCTCGCCGCCGGTGCCGGCGCGACCGTGGCCGGGGCAATCGTGCTCGCGGTCGGGCCGCCGTGGTGGCGCTACGTCGCTCTGGCGGTGGTGGTGCCGCTGCTGGCGACCCTCGGTCGACCGGCAGACAAGCCGCTGACCGACCGGGTCACCGAGGGCACCCGGTACCGCAAGTTGACCGCTGACCTCGTGCGTCGGGCGTTGACCTCGTTGCAGATGGCCGCGATCAACTCGGCGGTTGCCAAGGACCCGAAGGCGATCAGCTTCCCGGTGGACATCCACCGCGACGGCCCCGGGCACCTGGCCGTGGTCGACCTGCCGTATGGGGTGGAGGCCGCCGAGGTGGTTGCCCGGCGCGGCCGGCTGGCCTCGGCGATGCGGCTGCCGCTGGATCAGGTGTGGCCGGAGCCGGCACCAGGTCACACGGGGCGGCTGGCGTTGTGGGTCGGGTATGAGCCGGCGTCGCAGATGACCCAGCCGCCGTGGCCGCTGCTCTCGGCCGGCGCGAAGGTGGACCTGTTCAAGGCGTTCCCGTTCGCCACCACCCCGCGACTGGACGTGCTGGACGCCGAGCTGATGTTCCGCAACTGGCTGTTCGGTGGTCAGCCTGGCTCGGGTAAGACGTTCGCGTTGCGCACGCTGCTGCTGGCCGCGTCGCTGGATGCGCGCGCCGAGATCCGGGGCTACGAGTTGAAGGGCGTCGGTGACTTCGCCGTCCTTGAGCAGGTCATGGCCGAGTACGGCAACGGCTTCGACGACGAGACCCTCGCCCGGTGCTTCGCGTTCATCGAGTGGCTGTACGAGGAGTGCCGCCGCCGGTCCAAGCGCATCGAGCACTACGCCCGGTTGGGCAAGGCCCCGGAGAACAAGGTCACCCCGGAACTGGCGTCGCTCAAGGGGTCCGGGCTTCACCCGCTGGTGGCCTGGTTCGATGAGCTGCAAGAGCTGATGACCAGCAAGTACGCCAAGGAAGCCGGGGAGATCCTGGAGAAGGTCATCAAGCTGGGCCGGGCGCTGGGCGTGATCATCCTGATCGGTACGCAGATCCCCGACAAGGACAGCTTGCCGACCGGAATCACCCGCAACGTCAACAGCCGATTCTGCCTCTCTGTGGCTGATCAGACGGCCAACGACATGATCCTCGGGACGTCGGCGTACAAGCAGGGCTACCGGGCGACGGTGTTCGTGCCGGTCGATGAGGCCGGGTGGGGCATCCTGCGCGGCTTCGGACCGAAGCCTTCGGCGGTGAAGTCCTACTACGTCAACACCACCGAGGCGGCTCGCATCGTGACCCGCGCCGTCGCGCTGCGCCAGGCCGCCGGCACCCTGCCCAAGCCCGACGAGCAGACCCGCGAGGTGGCCCCGGTCGCGGACGTGCTCGGCGACCTGGCGCGTATC
Organism: Micromonospora sp. NPDC005291; assembly: GCF_040607415.1. Lineage (NCBI taxonomy): Bacteria > Bacillati > Actinomycetota > Actinomycetes > Micromonosporales > Micromonosporaceae > Micromonospora > Micromonospora sp. NPDC005291. The sequence goes on along the minus strand of NZ_JBEXGR010000031.1, from coordinate 30,610 downwards.
TGGCCGGGCGACGAAAAGGCCGTGTGGAACGAGACGCTGTGCGCGCTGCTGGCCGAGCTGCGGCCCGACGTGTACGGCGGGTGGGAGGCGGCGCAGCTCACCACCGCGCTCAAGCCGCACCCGCTGGTGAAGGTCGGCGACGTCGGGCGGCGCATCGACGGCAAGGCCACCACCCGACGTGGCATCAAGCACCCCGACCTGCTCTCCGCGATCGCGGAGCGTGACCGGAAGCGGTCCGCCGGCTAACCCGCCGCGAGGGTGCTAGCGCTAGCGGCCCGTCCTGCTAGCGCTAGCACCTCCGCTAGCACCCGATCCGAATCATGAGCTGCGACCTAGCAGATAGCAGCTCACGGCCCCGTGCACCCAAAAACCGGCCCGGGAGGCACCTGTGAACCCCCACCTGACCGCCGCTATCGTCCTCGCCACGATCCCCGCCCTGATCACGCTCGGTTACGCCGTCCTGTGCTGGGTCAAGCCCGTCAAACCCTGCCAGCGGTGCGCCGGCACCGGCCACATCACCACCCGCGTCCTGCGCCGCCCGCGTGCCTGCCGCCGCTGCGATCGAGGCCACCGGCTACGCACCGGCCGCCGCGTCGCCAACTACTTCCGCCGTCTCCGCACCGAGGCGCACCAATGAACCGCCGCAGCGGGCACACCGACTGGTGCGGCAAAGACCACCGCTGCGGTCTCGGTGAACACCGATCCGAAGAGATCGTGGTCAACGTTGCGGGCCGCTCCCGCGCGGTGCTGGTGCGTGTGCGCACCGCTGCCGGCCGCGAGCACGCCGAGGTGCGCGTCAGGGTGGCGCTCGCCCCGTCCGAGCTGGCCGCGCGCCGGCAGTTGGTCGGGTTGCTCGGCGACCTGCGCCAGGCCGTGACCCGCGCTGCGGTCACCGCTCGGCCGCGACCGAGGCGGGCCGGCTGATGGAGGTGTGGCTCAGCGGCACCCGCGCCGAGCTGGACGCCGCCACCGCCGTCCTCGCTGACCTCGGGCACGTCATCCAACAGGGCCAGCGGTGGCCGATGGGCGGCGTCGACGCCGGCCGCTACCGCCTTTACCTGCGGCTCTCCGTCACCACCGCCGCCGCCCGTCACCGCCCGGCACCCGACGCCGGGGGTGAGCTGATCGACCTCACCGCCGCCCGCGCTCTGCGTCGCCCCGCCTGAACAGGAGCACTCATGTCTGATCTGCTCACCGCCGCCCTCGGCCACGCCGAACGCGGCTGGCACGTCTTCCCGCTACGCCCCGACGACAAGCGACCCGCGTTCCCCGACCACCCCGCCGACCAGTGCACCGGCCGCGACCGGCGCTGCCGCACCGCCGGTCACCACCTCGGGTGGGAGGCACGCGCCACCACCGACCGCGACCGCATCCGCCGGGCATGGTCGGTACGCCCCTACGGCATCGGGTTGGCCTGCGGCCCGTCCCGGCTCGTGGTGGTCGACCTGGACAACCCGAAGGACGGCACCACCGGCCCGACCGGGCTGGACACGCTCGCCGCGTTGGCCGCCCACCACGGGGCCGGCATCGACCCGACGTACACGGTGACCACCGGGGGAGGCGGCACCCACCTCTACTACCGGCACCCCACCGAAGGGCCGGCATTGCGCAACACGGCCGGCACGCTCGGCCCGCTGGTCGACACCCGCGCCCATGGCGGCTACGTGGTCGCCGCCGGCAGCACCGTGGCCGGTCGGCCCTACCGGGTCGACCTGGACACCGACCCCGCGCCGCTGCCCGGGTGGCTGGTCGCCCTGTTGGCACCGGCGCCGCTACCGCCGCAACGCCCGGTGGTGGTCGACCTACCCACCGACCGCAGCGGCGCGTACGTGCGGGCCGCGATCAGCCGGGAAGCCGACCGGGTGACCACAGCGCCGGCCGGGGAGCGCAACCGGGCGCTCTACATCGCTGCCGTGGCGCTCGGGCAACTCACGGCTGGTGGGTCGCTCACCGAGACGGACGCCTCGGGAGTGCTGGAACAAGCCGCAGCATCGGCCGGGTTGGGCAGCGTCGAGACGGCACGCACCATCCGATCCGGGCTGGCCGCCGGCAGCAAGCGACCCCGGCAGGTGGCCGCATGAACGCCGCCCGACTGCACCTCGTCACCGACCACCCCGACGCCACCGGCGAACCGGTCACGGGCGGGCCGCTGTGGGATGTTCCAGTGCCCTTGACCGGGCCGACCACCGCGCCGCCGCCGTTCCCGGTCGACGTGTTCCCCTCCTGGTTGGGCGACATGGTGACCGGCGTCGCCCGCTTCACCCAGACCGATCCCGCGATGGCCGGCACCCTCGCCGTAGCCGTGCTCTCCGCGTGCGCGGGTGGCCGCCTGGAGGTAGAGCCGGTCGGCGGGTGGCGGGAACCGGTCAACGTGTTCGCCGCCGTCATCGCCGGCCCCGGCGAACGGAAGTCACCCGTGCACCGGGCCATGACCCTGCCGCTGTTCACCGCTCAAACCACGCTCGGCGAGGCGATGCGACCGCGGATCGCGGAAGCTGCGGCGCTGCGGGACATCGCCGACCGGCACGCCGAACAGGCCAAGACCCAAGCAGCGAAGGCCAGCGACCCGGGCAAGCGCGACGAGGCCGCCGCCGAGGCGGTAGCCGCCGCGATCGCGGCCGAGGCGATCACCGTTCCCGGCCTGCCCCGGCTGATCGTGGACGACGCCACCCCGGAAGCCCTCATCGGCCTGATGGCCGCCAACGGCGGACGCATGGCAATCATCAGCGATGAAGGCGGGATCTTCGACACCCTCGCAGGCCGGTACTCCGGTGCCCCGAACCTTGACCCCTACCTGAAAGGCCATGCGGGGCAGCCGATGAGCAACGAGCGGCAGACCCGCGAGGGAGCCTCGGTCGACAAACCCGCGCTGACCGTGTGCGTGATGGCGCAACCGACCGTGCTGCGGAAATTCGGCGGCAACGCTGACCTCGCCGGGCGCGGCCTGCCGGCCCGGTTCCTGTTCGCGCTGCCCCGATCCCTCGCTGGGTATCGCCTTGTCGACACGGAGCCGGTGCCCGAGCAGGTGACCGCCGGCTACCGGCACCGGGTGCACGACCTGGCCGCCACCCTCGCCGAGTGGGAAGACCCCGCCGTCGTCACCCTCACCCCCGAGGCGGGACGGGTGCGGCTGGCCGCCGCTCAGGAGGTGGAGGCGCAGCTACGGCCCGGCGGCACCTTGCACGACATGAGGGAGTGGGGCAACAAGCTCTCCGGCGCAACGCTGCGCCTGGCCGGATTGCTGCACGTCGCCCACCACCCCGCCGACGCGTGGCGACGCCCCATCGACGCCGACCGGATGACCGACGCCGTGAGGCTGGCCGAGTTCTTCGCCGCGCACTACCGGGCAGCGCTCACCACCATCGGCAGCGACACCGCGATCGAGAACGCCCGCTACGTGCTCGGCGTGCTCACCAGCAAGGGCATGAGCACCTTCACCCGCCGGGAGGCGCACCGCCGGGTAGCCCGGAAGCTGCCGAAGTCCGATGAGGTCACGGCCGTGCTCAACGAGTTGATCGCCCTCGGGTGGGTCCGCAACGGGCCGGACGGCCGCTACGAGCTACATCCCCGCGCCGCTGGAGAGGACTCGGAAACGCTGACACGCTGACAATCGTCACGCCCGGCGACGTTTCCGCAGCTCAGAGCACCCGGGAAGGTGTCAGCGGCCCGTGCTGACAGCCGCTGACAGGCGCTGACAATCCCCGTCGACACCCGTGAGGTGTCAGCGCTGTCAGCGCCTGTCAGCGCACCCCGCTGACAGCTTCACACCCTCGCTGACCTGCGGAAACGTCGCTAGCAAGCCCTGCTGTCAGCGTGTCAGCGCTTCCCGGCCTCCCGCCGCCGCCTGCCGGCATCGACCACCGGCCGACAACCCCGCGGAAACGGCCCGCTGAGAGCCCTTGAGAGCGCTGGGCCCTATGCCTTACCCCAACCCTGCCCAGATCTTGGCCCCACGGCGCTCTCAGTGGGCCGCCCTACGCCGTTCTGCCGCACCGCCATCCGAACACTCCACAAGCGACCCGGACCGACCGGAAGCCACTCACCGCGCCGATCAGCCCGCAAGACACCCCGCTGAAACAGCCGCAGCGCTGATCACCCCCGCCCGCCGGGCTGTTCCAGCGCCTTACCTCCACCCCGCACGAGGGAGGCCCCGTCCATGACCGCGCGCCGCACCCCGACCGGCAACCTGCTCACCCTCGCCGAAGTCCTGGACGAACTACGCGTACCCCGGTCGACCTTCTTTCGCTGGAAAGCCACCGGCCGCGCACCCCGAACGATCAAGTACCCCAACGGCAGCCTGTACGTCCGCCGCCGCGACCTAGACAACTGGCTCAACGACCACGAAGAGGCAGCATGAGCAGCTACGACGTACGCATTCATGCGATCCTGGCTAATGAGCTATCGGGCAAGAAGAAGTCGTATACGGTTCGATGGAAGGTCGCTGGCAAGCCGTTTCGGAACACGTACGCCACTCGGGCACTCGCCGAAAGCTTCCGCTCAAAGCTGGTGGTAGCGCAACGCGAGGGCACGGCATTCGATGAGAAAACCGGGCTACCGGAACCGATGGCCCGGGAATTGAACAGCCGGAATTGGTATGACCTGGCGGTCGCGTTCGTGGACATGAAGTGGCCGCGTGCCGCAGCAACGCAGCGCAAGAGCATTGCCGACGCACTCACCACGGCCACGCTTGCCCTGCTCGCTACGTCGCGCGGCGCACCGGACGACGCCGAGATCCGCCACGCTCTCTACACATGGACCTTCAACAAGTTGCAGCGCGACCGTGACAAGGGCTCACCGCCAGAGAAGCTGGCCCCGGCTATCCGATGGCTCGCCGCGAACACGCTGCCGCTAACCGACGTGGCAAACCCTGCCACCACCCGAAAGGCACTCGACGCGCTCACGGTTCGGATCGACGGCGGTCCGGCCGCAGCAAACACCGTCGCAAGGAAGCGGGCCGTTCTCTACAGCGCCTTAAAATACGCCGTTGAACTCCGGTACCTCGACGCACACCCGATGGATTTCATTCAGTGGCGAGCGCCGAAGAACACCGATCAGATCGACCGGAAGGTGGTGGTAAATCCCGAGCAAGCCCGTTCCCTGCTCTCGGCAGTACGGAAACGCGATCCTCGACTGGAAGGCTTCTTCGCCTGCATGTACTTCGCCGCGCTCCGTCCCTCCGAAGTGATCCACCTACGCGCCGACGAATGCGAGCTACCCGAAACCGGGTGGGGGTGGCTTCATCTCAGCGGCTCTACACAACAGGTGGGCGAGGATTGGAGCGACAGCGGCCAGTCGCTGGAAGATCGGGAGTTGAAGCACCGCGCCAAGAAGGCGACCCGCGACGTGCCGGCCTGCCCGGAGTTGGTCCGCATCCTGCGGCATCACGCCCAGGAACACTGCCGCGACGCCAACGGCCGGATGTTCAACGCCGCTGGTGCGCGACCGGCCCCGGTGTCCAAGAGCACGTATTTGCGTGCCTGGCGGCAAGCACGCGAGGCAGCGTTGACACCGGCTCAGCAGCGCTCGCCACTGGCGCACCGGCCGTACGACCTGCGGCACGCCGCCGTGTCGCTCTGGCTCAACGCCGGGGTACCGGCTACGCAGGTTGCCCAATGGGCCGGGCACAGCGTGCACGTGTTGTTGAAGGTCTACGCCTCGTGTATCGACGGACAGGACGAGGTCGCGCGCAAGCGGATCGAGGGAGCGTTGGGCACCGACGACCAGGCCGAGAGCGCCGGGTGACGCCGACACGTAGACGACACGACCAGTGAGACAGAGCGGCACCGGGCGAGACACAGTGAGACTGATTCACCATCGATAAACGCACCCCCTGACCGGCGTTCGCGCTGGTCAGGGGGTGTTTTTGCTGTCCAGGTGGGCGGAGGGTGTGGGATTCGAACCCACGAAGACATTGCTGCCTTACCGGTTTTCAAGACCAGCGCCATCGGCCACTAGGCGAACCCTCCCCGGCCGGCACCCGCAGGTGCACGGCCACGCATAGTCTGCCACGGCTCGCTTCGGGCGGCCCGGCGTCCCTCCCTGCGGCGCGGTGGGGCGTCGGGTAAGACTGAGTCATGCGAGCCATCACCATTCCGCAGCCCGGTGGACCCGACGCGCTGGTCTGGGCCGAGGTGCCCGACCCTGAGCCGGGCCCCGGCGAGGTGATCGTGGATGTGCGCGCGAGCGGGGTCAACCGCGCTGACCTGCTGCAACGGCAGGGGCACTACCCGCCACCGTCGGGCGCGTCCGCGTACCCCGGGTTGGAATGCTCTGGGGTGATCACCGTGGTTGGCCCGGAGGTCTCCGGGTGGGCGGTCGGGCAGCAGGTCTGCGCGCTGCTGTCCGGCGGCGGGTACGCCGAGCGGGTCGCGGTCCCCGCCGGGCAACTGCTGCCGGTGCCGGGCTGCGACCTGGTCGACGCCGCGGCGCTGCCCGAGGTGGCCTGCACGGTCTGGTCGAACCTGGTCCAGGTGGGGCGGCTCAGCGCGGGGGACACGCTGCTGGTGCACGGCGGGGGCAGCGGGATCGGCACGTTCGCGATCCAGCTCGGGGCAGCCCTCGGCGCTACCGTCCTGACCACGGCTCGGGCTGCCAAGCACTCCCGACTGCGTGAGCTGGGCGCGTCGCACCCGATCGACTACCGCGAGCAGGACTTCGTCGAGGAGGTCCGGCGAGCCACGAACGGCCGCGGCGCCGACGTCATCCTCGACATCATGGGCGCGTCCTACCTGGGCCGGAACGTCTCCGCTCTGGCCACCGGCGGTCGGCTGGTGGTGATCGGGATGCAGGGTGGGCGCAAAGCCGAGTTGGATCTCGGCGCGCTGTTGACCAAACGGGCGAGCGTGGCCGCGACGTCGCTGCGCTCCCGCCCGCTCGCGGAGAAGGCGGAGATCGTCCAGGGCGTACGGGACGAGGTGTGGCCGTTGGTCGAGGCCGGGACGATCCGACCGGTCGTGGACCGGCGGCTTCCGATAGCCGATGCGGCAGAGGCGCACCGGCTCGTCGAGTCGAACGATCACTTCGGCAAGGTGCTGCTCACGCTCGGATAACGCGGTGGGGGTGCCGGCCGTCAGGCGGGCGCACCCGCCGGGCTCGGGTTGTCCGTCGGTCGGGGCAGCATCAGGCGGGCACCCGGCCCCTCGCCGGCCAGCGCGTCCCCTGGGTTGTTGAGCGTGCAGCGCTGCAGGGACAGGCAGCCACAGCCGATGCAACCGTCCAGGTCGTCACGGAGCTTGGTGAGCAGGCGAACCTTCTCGTCCAACCGGCTCCGCCAGCTCGCGGAGAGCCGCGCCCAGTCCTGCGGGCTGGGCGTGCGCGCGTCGGGAAGCGAGTTCAGTGCGTCGCGGATCTCGTCCAGCGAGACGCCGACCTGCTGGGAGATCCGGATGAAGGCGACCCGCCGCAGCTCGGAGCGGGCGTACCGGCGCTGGTTGCCGCCGGTACGGTCGGCGCGGATCAGCCCGAGTCGCTCGTAGTAGCGCAGCGCCGACGGCGCCACGCCGGAGCGGACGGCCAGGTCGCCGATCGTCAGTAGATCCTGCATCACCAGGTCCTTGAGTTGAAGTGCACTTCAACTCACACAGTAGTGACATGGCCACCACACTGACCACCGACACCGGCTCCCGGCTCCCCGGGCTGATCCGACGACTGACCGGCGACGAGAAGCACGCACCCAGCGCGCACTCCACCATCGACGTGCTCCAGGTGCTCTACGACCGGGTGCTGCGCGTCACCCCCGACACCGCGGACGACCCGGAGCGGGACCGGTTCCTACTCTCCAAGGGCCACGGACCGGCCGCCTACTACGCGGTGCTCGCCGCGCACGGCTTCATCCCCGACGCCTGGCTCGACGACCTGGCCGGGCCGGAAAGCCGGCTCGGCCATCACCCGGACCGACTGCTGGTGCCCGGGGTCGAGATCGGCTCCGGCTCGCTCGGCCACGGGCTCGGGCTGGCCGTCGGCACCGCCCTCGGGCTGCGGGCCCAAGGACTGGTCAAACCCCGGGTGTACGCGCTGCTCGGCGACGCCGAACTGGACGAGGGATCCAACCACGAGGCGATCGCGTACGCGGGAGCGACAGGTCTGGAGAGCCTCACCGCGATCGTGGTCGACAACTCGTCGGCCACGCACGGCTGGGCAGGCGGCATCGCCAGCCGGTTCACCGTCAACGGCTGGACCGCCGACACCGTCGACGGCCGGGACCACAACGCCCTGTACCCGGCGCTGACCGGGCACCAGCCACGACGGCCACACCTGGTGGTCGCCCGCATCGACAGCAAGGGATGACCATCATGCGTGCCGCCTTCATCGACACCACCACCGCGCTGCTCGACGAGGATCCACGCACCGCACTCGTGCTGGCCGATATCTCGGCCAGCCAGTTCGCGCCGGCCGGTCACCGGCACCCGGACCGGGTGCTCAACGTCGGCATCCGCGAACAACTGATGATCGGTGTGGCCGGCGGGCTCGCCCTGACCGGGCTCCGCCCGATCGTGCACTCGTACGCGACGTTCCTGGTCGACCGGGCGTACGAGCAGATCAAGTTGGATCTGGACCATCAGGGCGTGGGCGCGGTCCTGGTCAGCATCGGCGCGTCGTACGACGGGTCGAAGGAGGGCCGGACCCACCAGTCGCCTGGGGATGTGGCGCTCTTCGACTCTCTGGGCGACGGTTGGACGGTCCGTGTGCCCGGCCACCCGCACGAGGTCACACCGTTGCTCCGTAACGCGGCCACCACCGACGATCCGGTCTACCTGCGGCTCAGCGAGCAGCGCAACACCCAGGCGTACCCGGACGCCGACCGGCTACGGGTGCTCCGGCAGGGCGGGACAAACGCGCCGCTTGTGGTGGCTGTCGGGCCGATGCTCGATCCCACGCTGGCGGCGACCGAGGGGATGGACGTGACGGTCGCGTACACCCACACTCCCCGGCCGTTCGACACGCCGGGGCTGCGAGCGCTCGCCGGGACCGACGTGGTGCTGGTCGAGCCGTACCTGGCGGGAACGTCGAGCGCGGTCGTCAGCCACGCCCTGGCGGACGTGCCGCATCGGCTGCTGGCTCTGGGAGTGGGTCAGACCGACCTGCGACGGTACGGCGATCCGGCTGATCACACCCGGTGGCACGGCCTGGACGCCGACGGCCTGCGGCGGTCGATCAGCGCGTTCCTGGGATCAGCGCGCGGCTGAAGCGGCGGGACGGCGGCGGGCGCGCTCACGACCGAGGATCCAGATCGCCTCGACGCCGTCCTTCCAGGTGATCTTCTTGCCCTCTTCACGGCCACGCGCCCGGTAGCTGATCGGCACCTCGTACGGCCGGATCCGCTGGCGCAGCAGCTTGCCGGTCACCTCGGCCTCCATGCCGAAGCCCCGCGAACGCACCTCAAGCGACCGGTAGAGCGCCACCGGCATCAGCTTGAAGCAGGTCTCCAGGTCGCCGATGTACGAGTTGAACAGCACGTTGGCCGCCATCGTGACGCCCTTGTTGCCCATCACGTACCAGAAGCTGTAGGCGCTGTGGCTGCCGAAGGTGCGATTGCCGTAGACCACCGTGGCCCGCCCGTCGAGCACCGGGGCGAGCAGCTTGGGGATGTCCTGCGGGTCGTACTCCAGGTCGGCGTCGAGGATGACCATGTAGTCGCCCTCCGCGCTGTCGACAGCCGTCTTGATGGCCGCACCCTTGCCGGCGTTGCGCTGGTGGGTGACGACCCGCAAGCGAGCGTCGTCGGCGCGACCGAGGACCTCACCGGTGCCGTCCCGGCTGCCGTCGTCGACGACGATCAGCTCGATCTCGCAGGGATAGTCAACCGCCAACGCCTGCTTGAGGGCATCCGCGATGCGTTCTTCCTCGTTGTAGACCGGCATCAGGATCGAGAGCTTCACGGGAATCTCCACGGTGGCGACAGCAGGTCGGCGACAGCCTAGCCTAGCCTGGCTGGTTGGCCCACCGCCTGCCCCCACCGTCGGGCAGTCGGCGGGGCGGCCTCAGCCGGATGGTGTTTACTTCCGGCCATGTCGGCTGCCGGCTCCCTGCTCGCGGCGGTTCCTGCCGCCGCGGTGCTCCTGCTCACGGTCGCCACGAGGCCACGCGAGGTGGGTGCGGTGGCACCGCTGCGGCTCGCCGCGGTGCGCGCCGTACTGCTCACCGGGGCGTACGCGGTGCTCGTCGTCGAGGTACTCGGCGCGTTGCACGCGCTGACCCGGCCGGCGTTCGTCGCCGCGTGGCTGCTCTTCCTGGCCGCCGCCGCGACAGCAGCCGGTCTGCGGTGGCGGGCGACCCGACTCGCGCAGCCGTCCACCGCCACGCCGCGACCGGTGCCGGTCGGCGCCGTGGTGTCCGGTGGCAGCCCCGAGACATCCGCCCCGGCCGCCGAACGCGATGCGGCCGGACCCGATCCCACGCCGACCCGGGCCGGTCGGGGACCCTCCGGCCTGCTCGCCGTGGCGGTTCACGCCTGGCGTACGGCGGGTCGGGGCGAGCGGCTGCTCGCCGGGACGGTCGGCGGGCTGGTCCTGGTGGAGTTGCTCGTCGCGCTGCTGGCCGAGCCGAACAACTTCGACTCGCAGACGTACCACCTACCCAAGGTGGAGCACTGGGTGGCCCAGGGCGACCTGGATTTCTGGCCCACCGCCATCCACCGGCAGGTGACCATCCCGCCCGGAGCCGAGTATCTGCTGCTGCACCTGCGTCTGCTCACCGGCGGGGACCAACTGCACAACCTGGTGCAGTGGGCTGCCGGAGTGGTCTGCCTCCTGGTGGCCGCACGGATCACCGCGCAACTCGGTGGCGGCCGACGGGCTCAGTTGCTCACCGCGTTCGTGCTGGCGACCACGCCGATGGTGGTGCTCCAGGCGACCAGCACGCAGACCGACCTGGTCTGCGCGGCGTGGGTGGTCTGCGCGGCGACCCTGGTGCTGGACGGGCTGCGTCGGCAGACCGGCTGGGGCACGCTGCTCGGACTGGGGGCCGCCACGGGGCTGATCGCGGTGACCAAGACCAGCGGTCTCATCGCGGTCGGCCCGCTGCTGGTGCTCTGGGGGTTGGCCCAGCTCCGGCTGGCCCTGACCGATAGCGCGACCCGGGCGGGCGCTGGCCGGGGTCGGCCGGTCGGCCGAATGGCGCGCACGGTCAGCGGTTCGGTGCTGATCCTGCTGGTCGCGGCCGTGGTGGTCGGCCCGTTCCTCGCCCGGGTGACCGTCGAGTTCGGGCATCCGCTGGGACCACCCCGGCTACGCGAGTCGATCCCGATGGAACGGCACGATCCGCCGTCGATCCTGGTCAACATGCTGCGAATCGGGCACACCGCGTTCGACACGCCGCTGGCACCCCTGCGCCGAGCCGGTGCCGAGGCGATCATCGACGGCGCGGGCGTGATCGGGGTCGACCCGCAGGACCGGGCGATCACCTTCGGCCGGGAGATCTTCCCGGAGCCGGCCTGGTATCCGGACGAGGACCGGGTGGCGTTTCCCCTGGCCGGGGCACTGGCGGTGATCGGCGCGCTGGTCGCGATCGCCCGTCCGCGCCGGATCGACCCCGGGCAGACCGGTCCGCTGCGTGCGTACGCGGTGGTGGTGCTGACCACCGTCCTGCTGCACACCTCGATGATCAAGTGGCAGCCGTGGGGCAACCGGCTGATCCTCTACGCCCTGGTGCTCGCGGTGCCACTGGCCGGGCTCTGGCTGGACGCGCTCCTCCGCCGCCACGCCGACGCGGCCGCGAGCACGGCCGGGACAGCGGGCACGGCCGGGACAGCGGGCACGGCCGGGACAGCGGGCACGGCCGGGACAGCGGGCACGGCCGGACGGGCGGGGCGACGGTCGGTGGCCACGCTGGCGGCCGTCACCGTGCTGGCCACCTCGGCGCTGGCCGGGGTACTCGCGCTGTCCTACGGCTTCCCACGACGGCTGGTCGGCGACGGCTCGGTCTTCACCACCTCGGACTGGGACACCCGGTTCCTGCGGCGCCCACAGTGGGCCGACGAGTTCCGCTGGGCCGCGTCGGCGGTTCGCTACAGCGGTGCCCGACGGATCGGGCTGGTGCAGCAGAACGACAACTGGGAGTACCCGTGGTGGCTGCTGCTGCGGCAGCCGGATGGACGCTCGCCGGAGCTGGTGGCGTTGCAGTCGGTGCTGCCGGACCGGCCGCCGGCCGACCCCTCTTCGGTCGACGCGATCGTCTGCACCGGCAGCCAGCCGGCCTGCGCGAAGCTTGTTCCGGCCGGCTGGCGGCTGGAGTTCCGCGGCTACGTCGGCTACGCGCTACCGCCCGGCCGGTAGCAGTGATCGACACGGTGTCGGCGATAGCGGGGTGTCCTGCTGGCCCGGATACCCCGCTATCGCCGACCTGGAGTCGATCAACCAGGCCATCGTGCCCCCGGCCGCCCGGATAGTCCGATCCGGGCGGTTCTGCATCCGGCGCGCAAGAACCCGAGACGCATTCACATCCATTGATCGGCACGTTACCTTCTGGTAACTCAATCGACGTCCCGCGATTGAGCCGAAAGGAGTGCGTCGATGCCTGCTATCCCCGCCGGGCCCGAACGCGCGACCCGACGGCGGGCCATCACCGTCGCCGTCGCCGTCGCTGCTCTCGTCCTGCCGATGCTCGCCGGAACGGCCGCCCCCGCGGCCGCTGCCGACCGGCCGACCGTCCAACCACTCCCCGCCAACCTCGAGGCCATCCGGGCCGCCGAGGCGACCGCCCTCTACGGCAGCTCCGCGATCCGCCCGATCGAGCAACGCCGCACCGCGTTGATCACCATGGGCGACAGTCAGATCTCCGGGGAGGGGGTCGGCAACTACGTGCCCGGCACTCACCAGGATGGCAACTGGTGCGACCGCTCGTACGACCAGGCGGTGTTCCGCACCGGCATCCCGTCGGACACGCGTTACAACATCGCCTGCTCCGGCGCCACCCCGTGGAACCTCATCGCCGGTGGCCCCACCCAGCACAACGAACTGAACCAGGGCGACTATCTGGGGATCAAGGCGCGCAACACGCACGTGAAGCTGATCTGGGTGGTGGTCGGCGCGAACGGCGACGGCACCATCCAGTTCGGTCCGGTCGCCACCGACTGCGCGATCGGCCGGGTCTTCCTCCAGGGCACCTGCTACTCCACCTACACCGACCAGTGGACGATCCGCACCGACGGCAGCCGCCGCGCGGTGGCTGACGCCCTCACCGACATCCGACGGACCATGACCAACGCCGGCTACCTGCGGTCCGACTACGAGCTGGCGCTCATGTCGTACCCGAGCCCGGCCAGCCCGGACGTGGAGGACAACCCGAACTTCCCCGGCTGGTACTCCGGCGGCTGCCTGCTCTACCTGGCTGACGCCGCGTTCGCCCGGAACAAGGCGGTGCCGTTGTTCGAGTCGGCGCTGCGCGCGGCGGCCACCCAGACCGGCACCCGCTATCTGGACGCCAGCAGGCTTTTCCACGGCCACGAGGTGTGCACCGACAACACGTCGGTCCGCGGCCTCAACATCGAGATTGGGATCTGGAACGAGAACGCCGCCCGGCAGTCGTTCCACCCCAACGCGCGGGGGCACGGCATGTTCGCCCAGTGCATCACCCAGTTCTGGAACTCCGGGCAGAACCAGGCCACCTGCGTCGACCCGGCCAGCACCGGCAGCGGTGTGCTCTACTCCGGCCTGATGCAGTTCAAGCAGTTGCGCAACCTGGCGACGAACACCTGCGTCGACGGTAAGGGCTACGACTCCCGCAACGGCACCGCCCAACAGTCGTACGGCTGCCACGGCGGGCGCAACCAGGGCTTCTGGTACGACTCGGCCCGGCGGTCACTGCACTCGGAGCTGTCCCACGACCGCTGCCTGGACGTCTCCAACAACTCGATGACCGCCGGCACCGCGGTCAACATCTACGACTGCAACGGCACCGCCGCCCAACAGTTCGTCTTCGTCGGCAACCAGATCAAGCCGGCCAGCGCCAGCAACCTCTGCGTGGCGTTCGACAACCCGTCGTCGGGCACTCCCCGGCTGCGGCTGGCCACCTGCTCCACCAGCACCCGACAGCAGTTCTCGTTCGAGGCCCGCACCGCCGCCAACCCGGTCGGCTACGGTCACGACGACTTCATCGGCTCCCGCGTCTACTGACGAAGGAAGGGGCCCTGGCGTCGACCAGGGCCCCTTCGCTCACTTGGCGCGGGGGATGAGGATGAGCCGAGCCACGCCCTTGTCGCCGTCCTTAGCGCCTGCGACACCGAGCTTCGCGCCGACCTTGACCTCGCTGGGCTGCACGGTGGCGCGACGCTCGACGACCCGCAGGTCGTCGCCGAAGGTCCACGTCATCGTGAAGCCGTCGGTGGACTTGACGGTCATCGAGTCGCCGTCGATCGCGGTCACCTCGCCGCGCTGCACGGCTACGGTCTTCGTACCGTCCTTGGTCTGCACCACCGCCTCACCGTGCAGGGTGTTCTTCCGCAGCAGCACGCGGGCCTGGCGGCGCTTGCGCCACTCCTCGCCGCGCTTCTCCCGCGCGCTGGGGGAGGCACCCGGCGCCGGGGTGGCCGGCGCAGCGAGGGTCTGCACGTCCAGGTCGTTCGCGTCGAAGCCCATCGCGGCCAGTGCCTGGCCCTCCACGCCCATCGCGGCGGCGACCTCGACAGCGGCCTCCCGGGCGGGCTGGCTGGCCACCTCGGCCGCACCGCAGCCGCTGACACCGAGCGCGACCGCCGCGAGCAGTGCCGTGGTGCCGGTGGCGATTCCCCAACGTGACATGGTTTTCCCTCTCGTCCGTGGAGCCCTCAGCATTCCTTCCGACGACGAGCGGAGCGTCAGGCCGATGTTCGGGCCAGGTAAGGATCCCCGGGCAGCCGGACCGTGAAGGCGGCGCCGCCCTCCGGTGCGTGCCCCGCAACGATCTCCCCGCCCAGCCGGCGGACCAGCCCGGCGGCCAGCGCCAACCCCAATCCGCTGCCCACCTTGCGCACTCCCCGGTAACGCTGGTGCAGCGCACCGCGTTCGAACGCCACCGCCAGGTCGTCGTCGGTGAAGCCGGGTCCGCCGTCCCGGACCTCCAACAGCCCGCCGGAGGCCGGGCCCGCGCCGGTCGGCCGGACCGCGAGCACCACCGGCGACCCCGGGGGTACGACGCGCAGTGCGTTCTCCAACAACCCGTCCAGCACCTGCCGGATCCGCCCCGGATCGGTGTACGCGGGCACCGGCTGACCGGGCATCTCGACCCGGAACGGCACGCCCACCGCCGCGCACCGGCCGGACCAGGTCGGCTCCGCGTCCATGGCCAGCCGGGTCAGGTCCACCGGCACCGGCTCAAGGGGGAAGTCGGCGGCCTCCAGCCGGGCCAGCGCCAACAGGTCACCGATCAGCCGGTCCAGGTGTTGGGCCTCGGCCAGCACCGTCCGGCCGGTCTCGACCGTGTCGTCCGCGCCGAGCACCCCGTCGGCGAGCGCCTCGGCGTAGCCCCGGATCGCGGTCAGCGGGGTGCGCAGTTCGTGCGACACGGAGAGCAGAAACTCCCGCTGTCGCCCCTCGCTGGTGGCCAGTGCGGCGGCCAACCCGTTCAACGCCTCGGCCAGGTCGGCGACTTCGTCGGGCGGCTCGACCGGCACCCGGACCGCACGGTCGCCGGCACGTAGCCGGGCGGCGGCGTTGGCCGCGACGCGGATCGGCCGGGCCAGCCGACGGGCCAGCAGCAGTCCGGCCACCACACCGGCGGACAACCCCGCCAGGAGCGGCAACCAGAGGCTGAGCAGCACCCGGGCCCACAGCCCGTTTGCCGAGGGGCGGGAGAGCACCACCCCGTTGCCGTTGGGCAGTGCCCGGCCCTCGACCAGGGCCCGTTCGCCGTTGACGGGGCGGCGGACCGACACATTGCGACCCTGCTCGATCCGCTGCACCACCCGGGGTGGCAGACCTGGCCGGTCGACCGTCCCACCCCGGATCAGGTACGCGTCGATGCCCTGGTTGCGCAGTTGCTGGATGAGCCGCTCCTCGTCGGCGCTGCGACCCCGGTCCAGTCTCGTCCGCAGCACCTCGGCGGCGAGCCGGGCCTGCGCGGCGAGCGCCTCCTGATCGCGTCGCTCCGCGCCACGGATCGCCAGCGGCACCGCGACGATCGCGGTGACCAGCACCGACACCAGCGCCACCGCGCAGGTGACCAGCACCGCGCGGGCGGTCAGCGTACGGCCGAACCGGCTACGTCGAGGTGCGGCCGGCGGACTGGCGCCGACCACCGGCAAGGTCATGGTCGGCGAATCGGCACGCGGCATCGGCTGCTGGGCAGGGTTGTCAGGCATCGACTGCGTACCCCACGCCGCGATAGGTCCGGATCACGCTGGCCGGGCCGAGCTTCGCCCGCACCTGCGCGACGTGCACGTCGACCGTGCGGGTGCCGGCGTGCGCCGCGTAGCCCCAGACCCCGGCCAGCAACTCCTCCCGGGTGAAGACCCGGCCGGGCCGGGCCATCAGGTGGGCCAACAGGTCGAACTCGGTGGAGGTGAGCTGCACCGGGGTGCCCGACGCGGTGACCGTTCGGCGGGCCGGGTCGAGCGTCACCGGGCCGACGACGCGCGGCCGGTCCGCGCCCTCGGGGCCGCCGGCGGAACGGCGCAGCACGGCGCGCACCCGGGCGACCAACTCCCGAGGGCTGAATGGCTTGGTGACGTAGTCGTCGGCACCCAGTTCCAGGCCGACGATCCGGTCCACCTCGTCGTCCCGGGCGGTGAGGAAGATGACCGGGGTCCAGTCACCGGCCTCGCGCAACTGGCGGCAGATCTCGGTGCCGGGCAGGCCCGGCAGCGCGATGTCCAGGACGCACGCCACCGGACGCAGCCGACGGGCGGCGCTCAGGCCGGCCGCACCATCCCGTTCCAGGTGGACACCGAACCCGTCACGGGTGAGGTACAGCCGGACCAGGTCGGCGATGGCCGGCTCGTCCTCGACCACGAGGACGAGCCCGCGGTGCGGCGGTTCGACGGTCACCGGCCCATGATTGCCGACCTGGTGGGCTCGGGGCGATCGGTGCGTGTTCGAGTTCGGTAAAGGCGATGCAAAGCCCGTGGAGCGTCAGCTCACGACGGCAGGGCGGAACACACTGGGCCGCGCGGCGGCCGGCGCGTCGCCGATGGTGGCGACGATCCGTTCGCGGGGCGTCCGCAGGCGGGTCCGGAACGCGTGGTTGAGCAACGCGTCGAGCTGCCAGACCCTCTTCGGGTGACTGGTACGGATCAGGAACCGCTCACGGATCCCGTCGATCGCGGTGGCCGCCAACTCGACCGAGTGCAGCCGGGGGTCCGGGCTCCAGGTGACGTTGCTCAGCTCGCGCAGCTCGGTGTTGAGGTGCAGGCGCAGTCGGTGCAGCAGTCGGGTCTGCTGGGTCACCACCAGCCTGCGGTGGGTGAGCAGCAGTAGGTAGTCGCCGGTGACCGGGCGGTCGGGGCGGCTGCAACGGGTGACCAGGATGGTGGCGTCACCGGAGCCGACGCAGCGCCGGAAGACCGGCATGTGCCGGCTCACGGTCTGCACGGCCAGGCCAGCCTCAGCGGCGGCCGGAAGGAACGTTCGGGAGAAGACGTCCATGACCTGCCCAACGACCTCCCCAGCGGGGTGACGTGGGTCACGCCGGCTTTTTGGAAGTTCCACGCGGCGGGTCGCACTGCCTGTCCGACTTCCGACTCGGACGGATCATGGTCAGGAGTCGGGCGGGAACAGCTCCTCCAGCCAGCCGGGGACCGCGTCGGCGTACCCGGTGCGGGACTCGTCGACGGTGTCCAGGGCTCGACGCCAGGAGAGCGACCGGCTCACCGGGCCCAGGCTGATCGCGAGGTCGGCGGCCTCGACGAGGGTCCGCCGGTCGTACCGGTCCGTCCACGCCTCCAGGTAGGCGTCGCGCAGCCGAGCCAGCCGGGCGTCGTCGGCTGCCAGCTTCTTGGCGTACCGGATCGAGCGCAGGGTCACCAGCAGCGTGCCGAACGGGTGCGCCACCGAGGCGTCACCCCAGTCGAAGTAGCGGTACCCGCCCCGACCTGCAAAGACGTTGCCGTCGTGCAGGTCGTCGTGTTGCACCGTGGCCGGAACACCGAGGTCGGCGAGCCGGCGGCACCGTTCGGCGTACGACGGCACCTCGGCCCGCAGCCGCTCGTACATGTCCGGGCTGAGCCCGCCCTCGCCACCGATCAGCAGCGACTCACGATCGTCGAGCAACCCGGCGAACAGCCCGGCCAGCACTTCGGGGCGGTGGTCCGGCACGCCCAGGGCGACCATCTCGTCGGCACGCGGCGCGGTGGCCAGCTGGAGCGCGGCGTATCCGGGCAGCGCCCGCTCCCAGTGCGCCAGGTCGGGGTCACGCCCCAGCACGTCGCGCAACGACTCGCCGCCGTCGGGCAGCAGCGACCAGCCCTCCTCCGGGTCCACCGCGATCGGTGTCAGCACCCGCTCGGGCGTCAGCTGGGCGAGCGTCGCGATCAGGACGGCCTCGTGCACCGTGCCCGGGTTGTTGGCCTTGAACCAGACCGGGCCGTCGTCAGTGGGCACCCGCCAGACCAGCGACCAGGGACGCACCCGGGGCTCCACCAGCCCGGTCACCCGCCGGCCGGTCCGGCTCAGCTGCGCGTCGACCCAGGACCGGGCCCGCACCTGCCACTGCTCGCTGGACCAGTCGGGGGCGCGCTCACCGGCGATCGTCGTCACGCTCGGCACCATAGGCGGCCCTCCCGGACCGGGGCGAGGTGTTTTCCCGGCCGGGGGCGTCAGACCAGCTCGACGATGGTGGCGTTGGCCATGCCGCCGCCCTCGCACATGGTCTGCAGGCCGTAGCGGATCCCGTTGTCCCGCATGTGCTGGAGCATGGTGGTCATGATCCGGGCACCGGAGCCGCCGAGCGGGTGACCGAGGGCGATCGCCCCGCCGCGCGGGTTGAGCCGCTCCGGGTCCGCCTCGGTCTCCGCCAGCCAGGCCAACGGCACCGGGGCGAACGCCTCGTTCACCTCGTACACCCCGATCTCCTCGATGCCCAGCCCCGCGCGGCGCAGCGCCTTCGCGGTGGCCGGGATGGGCGCGGTGAGCATGGTGACCGGGTCGTCGGCGGCGACCACGGCGGTGTGGATCCGGGCAAGCGGCCGCAGGCCGTGCCGGCTGGCCCACTCGGAGGTGGTCACCGCGAGGGCCGCGGCGCCGTCGGACATCTGGGACGCGGACCCGGCGGTCACCACACCATCGGCGCGGAACGGGGTGGTCAGCTCGCCGAGCTTGTCGAGTGACGTGTCCCGGCGGATGCCCTCGTCGGCAGCGAACTTGCCACCGTCGGCAAGCGGCACCGGCGTCAGCTCCGGATCGAAGGCGCCGGCGTCCTGCGCGGCGGCCGCCTTCTCATGGCTGGCCAGCGCGAACTCGTCGAGCTGCGTACGCGAGAGGCGCCACCGCTGAGCGATCAGCTCGGCGCCGACCCCCTGGTTGAACGGCAGTGGCGCGTCGTCGGCGAAGCCCTCCACGCCCCGGTAGCGGCCGCGCAGCTGGTCGCTGAACGGCATGCCGCCGGCCACGCTGGAGCCCATCGGCACCCTGGTCATCGACTCGACCCCACCGGCGACCACCAGATCGGCCTGACCGGAGAGCACCGTCGCGGCGGCGAAGTGCAGTGCCTGCTGGCTGGAGCCGCACTGCCGGTCCAGAGTGGTGCCGGGCACCGTCTCGGGCCAGCCGGCGGCGAGCACGCCGTTGCGGGCGATGTTCCACGATTGCTCGCCGACCTGGGACACGCAGCCCCAGAAGACGTCGTCGACCTGGGCCGGGTCGAGCCCGGTGCGCTCGGCGAGGGCGCGCAGCACGTGCGCTGAGAGATCGACCGGGTGGACACCGGCGAGGCTGCCCTTGCGCCGTCCAACCGGAGTGCGTACCGCGCCGACGATGACCGCGTCACTCATGTTTACTCCCCGGTAACTTGGGCTTTCCCGATCCTACGTCGTCCATGGACCGATCGTCCGCCCAGCCGTCGAGGTGCCCGCACCCCCGACGCCCGGCTGCCGCTGGCATGCTGGGCGGGTGGATGAGACTTCCCCGGTGCGGCAGTGGCGGGTGCCGGCGAGCCTGCCCGCGGTGAAGCTGGTCGGCGCGGCCCTGCTGGTCGCGCTCGGGCTGCTCCTCGCCGACGGCGACCCGGTCCGGCTGGCGCTGGCCGTTCTGGCCGCCGCCGTGCTGGCCGGCTGGGCGGTACGCGACCTGGTTGTGCCGGTCCGGTTGGCGGTGGACCCGACGGGGCTCACCGTTGTCCGCGGGTTCGCGAGCCGGCGGCTGCTGCCCTGGTCGGCCGTCGAGGCGATCGCCGTGGACCGTCGGCCACGGTTGGGTCTGAGCAGCGAAACCCTGGAGATCGACGCGGGCAGTTCGCTGCACCTGTTCGGCCGGTACGACCTGGGGGCCACCCCGGAAGAGGTGGCCGCCGAGCTACGTGCCGTCCGCCCGGACACGGCTGAATAGCCCTCGATCAGCCGAGCAGTTGGGTGGTGCGGAAGAGGACCAGCGCGAGCAGGATCAGCAGGATGATCGCGCCACCGGCGACCTGCACCAGCGTGCGTCGGCTCCGCGGCGCGTACGCGAGCACCAGCGCCATCGCCCCACCGACCACCAGGCCACCCAGGTGCCCGGGGATCGAGATGCCCGGCACGGCCAGCGTGAACACCAGGTTGATCACCAGGATCGGGATCACCTGCGAAATGTCCCGGCCCATCTTGCGCTCGATGATGATCAGTGCGGCGAAGAGACCGAACACGGCGGTCGACGCGCCGGCGGTGGCCGAGTTCTGGGCACTGAACACGTAGGCGGCCACGTTGCCGCCGAGGCCCGCGATCAGGTAGAGCGCGGCGAAACGCACCCGACCCAGGTTGGCCTCCAGCGACCGCCCGAGCACCCACAGCGCCCACATGTTGAGCAGCAGGTGGATCACGCCGTAGTGCAGGAACATCGCGGTGACCAGGCGGTACCACTGACCATCGGCGATGCCGCCGAGCGTGCCGTCGGGGAAGACCGCCAGCCCGAGCACCGACCCCCAGTTGGTGAGCGGCGTGCTCCCGCCCATCAGACCGCCGAAGCCGGAGCCGCCCACCGCCGCGTCCCCGCCCCGGTCGGAGGCGATGGAGAGCAGCATGAGCAGCACGTTCAGGGCGATCAGCGCCTTGGTGACGTAGCCGTGCCGGCCGGCCGTACCGCCACCGAAGGCGGTACGCGCCGGCCGGATACTACGACGTCCCTCGTTGACGCACTCGGGGCACTGATGCCCGACGGACGCCTCCCGCATGCAGTCCGGACAGATCGGCCGGTCGCAGCGGGTGCACCGGACGTAGGTCTCCCGGCCGGGGTGCCGGAAGCAGACCGGAGTGGTCGGCGGCGACTCGCTCACCGGGCCGACCCTCCGGCCGCCACCGCGCGGTCCACCGGCGTCAGCCGGTGCGGTGCTCCCCAGCGCTCAATCATGCGAGCAAAGGTACCTCGCCGGCCGATCAGGCAGCAGACCGCTCGATCTCGACCCGCTCGATGACGACGTCCTGGAGGGGACGGTCGCTCGGGCCGACCGGGGTGTTCGCGATCGAGTCGACCACCTTCGCCGACTCCTCGTCGGCGACCTGGCCGAAGATGGTGTGCCGGTTGTTGAGGTGCGGCGTCGCGGACACGGTGATGAAGAACTGCGAACCGTTGGTGCCCGGTCCGGCGTTCGCCATCGCCAACAGGTACGGCCGGTCGAAGCGCAGGTCCGGGTGGAACTCGTCGGCGAACTTGTAGCCCGGCCCACCCCGACCGGTGCCGGTCGGGTCGCCCATCTGGACCATGAAATTCCTGATCACCCGGTGCGAGATGGTGCCGTCGTAGTACGGACCACTGCCCGGCTGACCGGTGCTCGGGTTGGTGTACTCCCGGTTCCCCTCGGCCAGGTCGATGAAGTTGCGGACCGTCTTCGGAGCGTGGTTCGGGAAGAGCTCCAGCCGGATCGGGCCAGCATTGGTGTGCAAGGTGGCGTAGACAGCCTCGGCCACGGGTACTCCTCACTCGTTGGTCAGTTCCATGCGGATCCTCCCATGTGCCCGATCTGGCATCGCGGAGGCATCCGAAGGTGGAGGATGACGAAGGAACAACTCCCAGGAGGTAGGACCGTGTTTGGAATCGGGCGGCGTAAGTCCCAGGGGCAGTTGGCCAAGGCCGAGCTGAACCAGAGCATCAGCCACCTGGTGCAGGCAGCCAACCACGCCGCCAAGGGCGCTGGCGCGACCGTCGGTCCGCGCGTCCAGGTGGCCCGGGGCTACGTCGGGCCGGCTGCGACGAAGGTGCGCGACCGCGCGTCGACCGGCTGGGGGACGACACTCACCACGCTGGCACCGCTGGCCGCGGTGGCCCGTGACGGCGCCGCGCAGGCAGGGCCGCTCACCAGGAAGGCCAGGTCGAAGAACATGCGGATCACCGGCAGGAAGAAGCAGCCGCGCCGTCGCGGCTCGATGATGACCGGCCTGTTGGCAGCGGGTGCCATCGCCGGCCTGGCTGGCGCGGTCGCCCTGCGCCGCCGCCGGGAGCAGCAGGAGTGGGCCGAGTACGACCCGACCCGCACCCTCGAGCCGATGCGCGACGAGGTCGACTCGATCGAGGTACGCACGCCGACCGCCACCAAGGGGACTGACGGGTCCGCCATGACCGGCACGGCGGGGATGACCGGTGCCGGCAGCTCGGCGGTGGCCGGCGGCGACAGCGCCAGCACCACCGGCGCGGCCAAGCCGGGCGGCGTCCGGCCGACCGACAAGGTCCCCGCCGTCGCCGAGGGCGCCAAGGACGTCTCCGGGCGTCCGGCCGACGACCTCACCAAGGCGCTGGGCAAGGACACCGCCCGCACCAACGGGCGCCGCTGACCGCAGCGGTCACGGATAAGCGCCGGCGAGGCGGGGGTCACCCCGCACCGCCGGCGCTTCCACGTCCGGTGGTCCGACGACGCCGGGCCGGCCGGTCAGAGCCAGCCGTTGCGGCGGAACCAGCGGTAGAGAGCCAGGGAGACGCCGAGCATCAGGGCCAGTACGACGGGATAGCCGTACGTCATCGTCAGCTCGGGCATGTTCTCGAAGTTCATCCCGTAGATCCCGGCGATGGCTGTCCACACGGCGGCGATGCCGGCCCAGGCGGCGATCTTGCGCATGTCGTTGTTCTGGTCGACGGTGACCTGGGCCAGCCGCGCCTGGAGGATCGAGTTCAGCAGGTCGTCGTAGGAGTTGACCTGCTCCACGGTGCGGCTCAGGTGGTCCTGCACGTCCCGGAAGTAGCGGCGGATCTCCTTCGGCACGTCCCGGTTGACCTGCGAGGTCAGCGTCATCATCGGCCGTTGGAGCGGCACCACGGCCCGCTTGAACTCCACCAGCTCGCGCTTCATCTGGTAGATCCGCTGGATCCGCCCCTGGCCGTTGCGGTCGAAGACC
Source organism: Micromonospora sp. NPDC005291 (assembly GCF_040607415.1). Taxonomy (NCBI): domain Bacteria; kingdom Bacillati; phylum Actinomycetota; class Actinomycetes; order Micromonosporales; family Micromonosporaceae; genus Micromonospora; species Micromonospora sp. NPDC005291. The sequence continues at coordinate 7,191 of NZ_JBEXGR010000031.1, read as the reverse complement.
TCGGCCTCCAGCACGTCCAGGTCATCCTCAAGCTGGTCGGCGACCTCCAGGTAGAGGTCGACCACCCGGTCGGTCACCCCGTACGCCACCGCCCACGGGCCGTGGAGCAGCAGGTCCTGCTTGGTCTCCAGATCGGCGCGGATCGGTGCGAGCCGGCAGGCATCCCCGTGCCGGACGCTGATCACGAAGTTCGGGCCGATGAAGAGCATCACCTGCCCGGTCTCCACGACCTCGGAGTTCTCGGTCAGCTCAGCGTGCTCGCAGTATCGAGCGGTGCGCAGCACCAGGAAGACGACGTCGCCGAACCGCTCCAGTTTGGGGCGCTGCTCGGCCTTCACCGCATCCTCGACGGCGAGCTCGTGCAGCCCGTACGTCTCCGCGATGGCGGTCATCTCGGCAAGCTCCGGTTGGTGCAGACCGATCCAGACGAAGCCGTGGTCCTCGCGGGGGGCCGCGGCCAGGGCGTCCGCGTACGTCCAGTCGCCGGGTTGCCGCTTGCCGTCGACGTACAGCGCGCAGTCGACCACCGCGCTGCGGTCGGTGCCAGCGGCGGGCGGGACGGGCGGCGAGCCGTCGGCGTTGAGGATCCGGGTCATCGCCCGGACCGGGGAGGGCCACGCCCGGGGTCGCAGGACCCGACCGGTGGTCGACGGTTCCGTCCGGTCCCGCTTTGTCCGATCCGTCATCGCGTCACCTCCCGCGCTCAGCTGCGGCTTGCAGGCTACGCCGACTGCGGTCGAGGCCACGTGTGACGGCTGTCGCTTGGGGGCGACGCCGGGCGGGCCGGGCCGCATCGGGGGGTGCGGGGACGACACGGCCCACCCGGCGCCTGTGGGGGCGGGGGTTGTGCTGCCGCGTCATCCTGGTCGCGACCAGCCCGGAGGCCAGGCGGTCAACTACGTCTGACGGGTGACGCTTGCAGCATTGTGGGCCGCCGGCCGCCCGGGCGGGAGTCCCGGGACGGCCGGCATCGTCGTTCTGTCAGGAACCCGACAGATGAATCAGCTGCGGACGGCCTGGACGGCCTCCGCGAGCCGGCGTACGCCCTCGTCGATCCGGTCGGCGGTCACCGCCGAGAAGGCCAGCCGAAGGGCGTGCCGCCCACCATCCAGCACGAAGTCGCTGCCCTTGACCACGGCGACCCCGCGCTCAGCCGCTGCCGGGGCGAGCTGGTCGACCAGCACGTCCTCCGGGAACTCCACCCAGAGGAAGTAGCCGCCGTCGGGCTCCACGAACCGCGCCTGCGGCAGGTGCCGGCGCAACGACTCGGCGAGTATCCGGGACCGTTCGCCCAGCGCCGCCCGGACGGTCTCGATCGAGCGGTCGATGTCACCGGAGACGCAGAACTGGTGCACGATCGCCTGGGACACCATCCCCGGCGAGATGTAGAGGCTGGTCGCGTTCTTGGCGATGGAGGAGATCAGGTCGGCCGGGCCGATCAGGTACCCGACCCGGACACCCGGGCAGACCGTCTTGGTGAAGCTCGACGCGTGCACCACCACGTTGCGGGTGTCCAGCGAGAGCATCGACGGCAGCGCCTCGCCGCGGAAGCGGATGTCCGCGTACGGGTCGTCCTCGAAGATCGTGAACTCGTACTCGGCGGCCAGGTCGAGCAGCTCCCGACGCTTCTCCTCCGAGAGTGTCATGCCGGCCGGGTTCTGGTAGTTCGGGATGACGTGCGCGAGCCGGGGGCGGACCCCGGACTCCAGCAGCTTGCGCAGCTCGGCGGTGTCGAGGCCGTCCGGCTGGACGGAGATGCCGTGCAGCTCACTGCCCATCCGCTGGAGGTTGAGCAGCGTCCGGTCGTACGTCGGGCGTTCCACCACCACCGCGTCGCCGGGACGGACCAGGTGGTCGAAGAGGAACGCGTCGGCCTGGAGCGACCCGTTGGTGACCAGCACCTGGTCGGCCTCGACCCCGTGCTTCTCGGCGATCCACTTTCGCAGCGGAAGGTAACCGACGGAGGTGCCGTACGCCGTCACCCCTGCGGGGTCGGCGTCGAAGGCGCGTACGGCGGCGGCCTTGAGCCCCTCGACATCGACGATGTCCAGCGAGGGAGCCCCACGGGCAAAGGAGATCAACTGCTCGGCGGTCATGGATGTTGAGCGTACGGGCGGCGGCGGGGGACGCGCGGACGGCACGGCGATGTCCGCATCCTGAGCCACCGGGTCGGGTGACCCGACTCCACCGGTCGGCGGCAGATCAGACCGGAAGGGCGAGCGCGTCGTGCTGCGCCGACCGGGAAAGTCCCTCCAGCTGCACGCCGAGCGCATCGAGGAGCTGGCTCCAGTCGAAGTAGGAGCGCCAGGCGATGATGCGACCCTTGCGGGCCCGAACCACGTCGGCCACCTCCCAGCTCACCGTCCGGCCGGTGGGCGCGACAGTGCCGTACGGCGAATGCAGTGTGCCGGTGTGGGTGCCGGTCAGGCGCAGTTCCACGGCCGCGCCACCGCCCGTGCGCACCGCGCCCAGCGGGTCGAGCCGCAGGTCCGGGAAGGCGCCGGTCCAGGTCCGCAGCAGCGCGGGCAGCTCGATCGGACGGACCGTCACGCCCGGCATGGCGTAGAACGCCTCCGGGGCGTAGAGATCCGGCAGACGGGCCACGTCCCGACGCAGGAGCATGGCGTACTGCTGCTCGACCAGGCGCTCCGCGTCACGCATCGGGCCCTCCCCCGCGGGCTCACGGCATCTCCGCGCCCGCAGGGGATCCCTACCCGCCTGTTCAGCCGGGCACACCTTGCGCGCGCCGAGATTCCGGCCCGCCGGTCAGGTCGCGGCGATGGCGGCTTGGTCCTCCGCCCAGACCCGCATGATGTCCCGGACAGAGATCACCCCGGCCACCTCTCGGCCGTCCAGCACCACCAGGTGCCGGAACCCGCCCCGGGCCATCGCGGCGGCAGCCTCGGCCACCGTCCACTCCGGGCCCGCGTAGACCACGTCCCAGGTCAGGTGGGCGCCGGTGCGTTCCACGTCGCAGTCCAGGCCAGCGCCGATGGCCTTCAACACGTCGCGCTCGGTCATGATCCCGACCCCCTCGGAATCCGGGTCGATCACGACCGCCGACCCGACACCGCGGGCCGACATCATCCGGGCCGCCTGGCGGAGCGTGTGCTCCGGACCGACGACGAGGACCTGGCTGGACATCGCATCCCGTACCTGCATCACGCATCACCCCTTTGGGACGGTGGCATTCGGTACCGACATGGTGGGCTGTGGATGTTTCCGGGACAAGGCCGAACATCGCCGTTACACCTGGCGCTCGCTACTGTCGAACGGTGTCCACCGAGCCCTTGCGCTGCGCCGGCGCGCTGATCGTCGACCACGACGGCCGCATCTTCTTTCAGCGCCGCTCGCCGCACCGACGCCTGTTTCCCAACTGTTGGGACATCGTCGGCGGTCACCTGGAGCCCGGTGAGGAGATCGACGAAGCGCTCAGCCGGGAAATCACCGAGGAGACCGGCTGGTTTCTCTCGCACGTCCTCGGCCAGGTGGGTGAGTACAGCTACGTCGGCAACGACGGCCTGGCCCGGATCGAGCACGACTTCCTGGTCCGCGTCGACGGCGACCTCGACCGCCCGACGCTGGAGGCCGGCAAGCACACCGAGTACCGCTGGCTGGCCGAGCACGAGGTGACCGTGCTGGACGAGCACCGTGACGTCAACGACGGGCTGATCCGGCGGATCGCGGAAGAGGGCTTCGCCGTCCTGCGGTCGATCGGTCTGTGAACACCGTCGAGCTGTCGCCGCACCGGTTCGCCGGGCTGCTCGCCCCGGCCGTGGACCGGACCTTCCGCGCCGGCATGCTGGCCGGCCGCGACGGTGGCGGCGCCGAGCTGACCCAGAGGTACGGCGGAGTGGCGGCGACCGGCTTCCTGGTCGATCTGCGCACCCGGCTGGCCGCACCCGGTGGCACGGTCGACGGGCCAGGGTTCGCCGCGATCACCCGGTACCACGATCCGGCCGCCTGCCAGCGGGCCGTGGACAAACAGGTGGCGTACGGGATGCTCTACCGCGACCCGGACGGCTCGCTCTGCGCCACCGAACGGGGTACGGCCTACCTCACCGAGCTGTACCAGGTGCACGCCGAGGTCACCGAGGAGCTGTGGGCGGGGCACGACGAGCGGGTGTCGCGGCTGGTGGCAGCGCTCGGCCGGCTGCTGTCGTACGCCCTGGTGCTGGCCGACGAGGAGGGGGACCGGGGCGGCTCGGCCTTCGTCGCGATGGCACCCCCGTACGAGCCGGACGGCACCCCGTCGGGTGTGCTGCTGCTCAACCGGCTCGGCACGCTGCGCTACCACCGGGCCGACGCGCACGCCGCCGCCTGGGCCGCAGCCGGGCACACCGCATCGAGCGTCGCCGCCCTGCCCGCCGGCCCCGAGCGACTCGCCATCGAGCTGGAGACCGACCGACGGGCGGCCGGCCCGTACGCCGCGCTCGGCGCGGAGGAGCGGCTGACCATGCTCGCCGACCTGGCGGCGTTACCCGGCTGACCCGGTTGACCGGAGCGGCACTGCCACCCGGCGCTATCCTCCAGCGGTGACGGGGAGCAGGACGAGGGAGGATGTCGCGATGATCGGAATGGTGCTCGCGGCCGGAGCAGGACGCCGGCTGCGCCCGTACACCGACACCCTGCCGAAGGCATTGGTGCCGGTGGACGGCGAGACCACGATCCTGGACATCGCGCTGGGCAACCTCGCCGAGGTCGGGCTCACCGACATCGTGATCGTGGTCGGCTACGCGGCGGACACGGTCCGCGAGCGGCAGGCCGACCTGGAGAAGCGGTACGGGGTCACGCTCACCCTGGTGCAGAACGACAAGGCCGAGGAGTGGAACAACGCCTACTCGCTCTGGCTGGCGCGCGAGTACTTCGCGCGAGGGGTGCTGCTGGTCAACGGCGACACCGTGCACCCGGTGAGCGTGGAGAAGACCCTGCTCGCCGAGCGCGGGCCGGGCATCCTGCTCGCCGTGGACACACTCAAGCCGCTGGCCGAGGAGGAGATGAAGACCACCTTCGACGCCGCCGGCCAGCTCACCCGGATCACGAAGATCATGGACCCGGGCGAGGCGTACGGGGAGTACATCGGCGCCACGCTGATCGAGCCGCAGGTCGCGGACGCGCTCGCCGACGCCCTGGAGACGACCTGGCGGCGTGACCCGAACCTCTACTACGAGGACGGCTACCAGGAGTTCTCCGACCGGGGCGGCGAGGTGCGGGCGGCGCCGATCGGCGATGTCCCGTGGGTCGAGGTCGACAACCATGCCGACCTGGCCCGTGCGCGGGAGATCGCGTGCCGCTACTAGCGCGGAGCGTCCTGACCCCGCTGCACATCGACGTGCGCCGAGGGGCGGTCGCCGACCTCGGTGCGATCCTGGCCGACGGGCGGATCTCCTCCGGCGGTGACGTCGCGGTGGTGGTCGGCCCAGGTCAGGGTGCCCAGATCGCGGAGCTGATCCGACCGTCACTGCGGACGGCCGACGTGTTCACCGTCACCGGGGGGACCCTGGACGCCGCCGACGACCTCGGTGGAAAACTCCGCGCCCGGTCGTACGACGCGGTGGTCGGGATCGGCGGCGGCAAGACCATAGACGTCGCCAAGTACGCGGCCACCCGACGAGGGCTGCCGATGGTGTCGGTGGCGACCAGCCTCGCCAACGACGGGATCGCCTCCCCGGTGGCCAGCCTCATCACCGACGGGATCAAGGGTTCCTACGGGGTGCACATCCCGATCGGGGTGATCGTCGACCTGGACTTCGTGGACAGCGGCCCGGACCGGCACAACCGCGCCGGCATCGGTGACGTGATCAGCAACATCAGTGCGCTGGCCGACTGGGAGCTGGCCCGCCGCGTACGCGGCGAGCCGGTCGACGGGCTGGCCGCCTCGCTGGCCCGGGCGGGCGCCGAAGCGGTGCTCAACCACCCCGGCGACATGACCGACGACGCGTTCGTCACCGTGCTGGCCGAGGCGTTGATCTCCAGCGGCCTGGCGATGGCGGTTTGCGGCACCAGCCGTCCGTCCAGCGGCGGCTGCCACGAGATCATGCACGCGGTCGACGCGCTCTTTCCCGGCACCGCCTCACACGGCGAGCTGGCCGGTCTGGGTGCGCTGTTCTGCACCTGGCTGCGCGGGGATCTGCGCCGCTTCGGGGAAATGTCGGCCTGCCTGGCCCGGCACGGTCTGCCCCGACTCCCCGCCGAGGTGGCGCTCACCGACGACCAGTTCGTGGAGGCGGTGCAGTTCGCCCCACGTACCCGGCCGGACCGGTACACCATCCTCGAACACCTGGCGCTGTCGCCTACCGAGACGCGGGAGCGGCTGGCAGACTACGCCGGTGCAATCCGCGACCAGCTTGGCTGACCCCCGTCCCACCGTCGCCGACTTCCACCGGGTGAACCGGGGCGGCGGCCTGTTCAGCGAGTCGATCAGCCAGTGGCTGGGCGCCGTCTTCGCGCTGGTCGCCCAGCGGCTCGGGCTGCGCCCGACCGCGCTGACCCTCACCAACCTGGTGCTCGGGCTGGCCACCTCGGTCACCGTGGTGGCACTCGCTGGCCCGGTCGCCGCCGGCGACGTACCGGCCTGGGTGGTCGGTCTGCTCGCCCTGGTCGGCTGGCAGGTGGCGTACTCCCTGGACTGCGCCGACGGGCAGTTGGCGCGGGTGACCAACCAGGGCAGCGCGGCCGGCGCCCGGATCGACATCCTCTGCGACGTGGCCGCGCAGATAGCCCTCGTGGCCGCCCTGGCCGCCACCGCGGTGGCGCAGGAACCGTCGACCCCGACCTGGCTGGTGGCGACCTTCGCGGGCACCTGGATGGTCAACCTGGTCACCTCGGTGATGCAGGCCGGCCCCAACGCGGCCAGCATGGTCACCTCGACCTCGCTGCCCGTCCGCCTGGTGAAGCTGGTCCGCGACTACGGTGCGGTGATCTTCGTGGCCGCCCTGGTGCTGGCCGTGGCCCCCGCGCTGGTCCTCTGGGTGATGGTCGCGTTCACCATCGTCAACGGCGGTTTCCTGCTCGCCAGCATCGCCTTCTCGGCCCGCGCCTCTCTCCGCTGACCGCCCCCACCCCTGAGCCGCGTCGATCTAGGGAAGATTGCTGTTAGTTGATCTCCAACAACAGCGATTCGCCCTAGATCGACGCCGTCGTGGTCCGGGTGATCCTCGTGCCGCCGTTCACCGGCTCCAACTCGAACAG
>NZ_JBEXGR010000030.1:0-67881 GCF_040607415.1 Micromonospora sp. NPDC005291 | reverse complement strand
GTGTCGGTGGTGACGGCGCGTTCTTCCTGCTCCTGGACGAGCCCGAGGTGTACGGGCTACCACCGGATCCGATCGTGACTACTCGCGACCTGCCGGCCATGTGGAAGCGCGCCGGCCTGGCGGCGATGACGATGGCCGTCGCCACGGCGGTCGCGTTCCTGGGCAGGCGGCCATGACCGACGCGACGCCATCGAACGAGCCGGTCGGCGCCCGGTTCCGCGAGTTTCAGGCCGGTCCTGATCAGCCCGACGGGAAACGCCACCGGCAGCCCGGCAGGCGACGCGGCGACGGCGGCGAGCAGCTGACGGTGCCGCCGGCCGACTTCGCCTCCTACTACGGCCGGCCGGTCCTCAAACCGCCCGTGTGGAAGTACGACATCGCCGGCTACCTGTTCACCGGGGGCCTCGCGGCCGGAAGTGCGCTGATCGGCGCGGGCGCCCAACTGACCGGACGACCCGGGCTGCGCACGGTGGGCCGCTGGACGGCCCTCGGCGGCGTCGCCGCCAGCACGTACCTGCTGGTCCACGACCTCGGGCGGCCGGCCCGGTTCCATCACATGCTCCGGGTGGCCAAGGTGACCTCGCCGATGTCGGTCGGCACCTGGATCCTCGCCGCGTTCGGGCCGCTGGCCGGCGTGGCCGCGGTCGCCGAGCTCGCGCCGCTGCTCCCGCAGCACGGCGTGCTCGGCCTCGCCCGCCGGCTCGCACCGCCTATTGGCAACGTCGCCGGCCTGGCTGCCGCGGCCACCGCGCCGGCGCTGGCCACGTACACCGGGGTCCTGCTCGCTGACACGGCCGTACCGTCCTGGCACGACGCCTACCCGTCGCTGCCGTTCGTCTTCGCCGGGAGCGCACTCGCCGCCGCGTCCGGGGTCGGGCTGATCGCGGCACCCGCCGCGCAGACTGCCCCCCTGCGACGACTCGTCCTGGCCGCCGCGGCCATCGAGTTCGGCGGAGGGCATCGGCTGGAGCGGCAGGGGCTGACCAGCGAGCCCTACACCCAGGGGCGCAGCGGCCAGCTCGTCAAGGCAGGGCGTGCCCTGCTCGCCGTGGGCACCGCAGGGGCGCTGGTCAGCCGACGCAGCCGGGTCCTGGCGGCGATCTCCGGCGCGGCCCTCGTGGCATCGTCGGTCGCCACCCGGTTCGGCGTCTTCGAGGCGGGAAGGGTGTCGGCACGCGATCCGAAGTACACGGTCGTGCCACAACGGGAGCGGCTCGACGAGAACCGGTCGACGACCCGGCTCTGAGCGGACCGCGCAAGGAGGAAGGCGCCCCCGAAGGGGCGCCTTCCTCCGCTGAGGTCTGGCCGCGACGGATGCGTCAGCCGGTGAACAGTTTCGCGGCGGTGATGGCGGTCTGGACGATGCCGTATCCGAGGAGCACCGCGATGAGCAGCCACGACAACCAGAGCCGCCCGGTCTGGGTACCGACGTGCGTCGGCGTGGGCGGTTGGCTGTCCCGTCCAAGGGCGACCGGCTCGGTGATGCTGGCCTTCGCGACGGGTGACGTTGGTCCCCGGTCGGGTTCGTGGAACCGCTCGGGCACGGAACGGACCAGCAGGTTCGCGATGAACCCGATGGCGAGGATGCCGACCATGGTGAACAGCGCGGGCCGGTACGCCGACGCGGTGAGGGTGCCCGGCTTGCCCTGCGTGTCGAGGATCCCGTTGACGATCAACGGGCCGGCGACACCCGCGGCCGACCACGCGGTCAGGATCCGACCGTGGATGGCACCGACCTGGAAGGTGCCGAACAGGTCGCGCAGGTAGGCGGGCATGGTCGCGAAGCCACCGCCGTAGAAGGAGATGATCGCGGCGGCGATCAGCACGAAGACCGCCGTGGCGGAGTGACCGGCCACGGCGAGCAGCAGGTACAACACCATGCCGACACCGAGGTAGATCATGTAGATGGGCTTGCGGCCGATGAGGTCGGACGTCGTCGACCAGACGAACCGCCCGGCCATGTTGAACAGCGACAGCACTCCCACGAAACCGGCCGCCGCCGACACCGAGACGGCGGTGGCCCCGTCGTCCCGGAAGAAGTCCTGGATCATCGGGCTGGCCTGCTCCAGGATGCCGATGCCCGCCGTGACGTTGCAGAACAGCACGATCCAGAGCAGCCAGAACGACCGGGTACGCACGGCGTTCGTCGCGGACACGCTCGCCCTTGTCACCAGAGGCCGAGAGGCGACGCTCGCGGGATCGAACCCGGCGGGCCGCCAGTCCGGTGCCGGAACCCGGATGTTGAACGGGCCGAACATCATGATCACGAAATAGCCGATGCCGAACGTGACGAAGAGCGCCACGAGGGCATGTCCCGACGCGACGGCGGCCGGGTTGTCGGGGTTGTAGCCGGAGTCGTAGAGGGAGAGCAGTTGGCGTGCGAGTGGGCCGGCGACCAGGGCACCGCCGCCGAACCCCATGATGGCCAGCCCGGTGGCGAGGCCGGGCCGGTCCGGGAACCACTTGATCAGGGTCGAGACGGGCGAGATGTAGCCGATGCCGAGCCCGATGCCGCCGATGACGCCGTATCCGAGGTAGAGGAGCCAGAGTTGCTGCGTCGCGATGCCGAGCGCGCCGACCAGGAACCCGACCGCCCAGAAGCACGCCGAGACGAACATCGCCCGGCGCGGTCCGTTCTTCTCCACCCAACGGCCACCCACCGCGGCGGACGAACCCAGCATGACGATGGCGATGCTGAAGATCGCCCCGATCGCCGTCTGACTGGTGTCGAAGTGCGCGATGAGGGAGTTCTTGTAGACGCTCGTCGCGTAGACCTGCCCGATGCACACGTGCACGGCCAGTGCTGCGGTCGGGATGAGCCAGCGGCTGTATCCCGGGGGAGCGACAGTGTGCCGAGGATCAAAAACCGACAGCATGGTCCGCACCTCCTGCGGCGGAATAGGCCGGAGGCGATGCAGAGCTGTCCGAAGCCCCGGCCCGGCGCGTCTGGCGTCAGCCGTTGACCGGCTGCACCTCACGTTACGTGGCAAGCGGTTCGCGGCTTGCGGTTACCGGAAAATGCGGCGACGCCGCCGGGGCCAGGGGTATGGGCGCACAACGGGGGCGGGCCGAACGGCCCGCCCCCGACTGCTGTCGTACAGCTCAGTGAACCGCGGCCTTCGCGGCCGCCTCCTCCTGGGCGCGTCGTTCGTCCCCGCTGAGGGTGTGCAGCGGCTTCTCCTTGATGAACAGCACGACGAACAGCGCCAGCAGTGCGAACGGCGCGCCGACCAGGAAGAGGTCGGCGGTGGCGGTGCCGTACACGTCCTGCACGATGCGCAGCACCGGCTCGGGCAGAGTGGACAGGTCAGGCACCTCAGCCGTGCCACCGCCGGCCGTCGCCGCAGGGCCGAGCCGCTCGGCCGTCAGCGAGGTCACCCGGCTCGCCAGGACCGCGCCGAGGGCGCTGACCCCGATCGCGCCGCCCATGCTGCGGAAGAACGTCAGCACGGAGGTGGTGGCGCCGAGCTCGTGGGCCGGCACGTCGTTCTGCGCGGCGAGCACGAGGTTCTGCATGAGCATGCCGACGCCGATACCCAGCACGGCCATGTAGATGGACAGGAGGACGACGGAGGTGGTGGCGTCGATGGTGCCGAGGAGCAGCATCCCGACGCTCATCACCGCGGCGCCGGACACCAGGTAGGCCTTCCACCGGCCGTACTTCGTGATGAGCTGACCGGCCACCGTCGACGAGACGAGCAGACCAAAGATCATCGGGAGGCTCATCAGGCCCGCGACGGTGGGCGACTTGCCCAGCGCGATCTGGAAGTACTGGGACAGGAAGACGGTGCCGCCGAACATCGCGACACCGACCAGCACGCTGGCGATCGTGGCCAGCGAGACCGTGCGGTTACGGAAGATCGTCAGCGGGACGATCGGCTCCGCCGCCCGCGACTCGACGACCACGGCCAGCGCCAGCAGGACCAGACCGCCGATGACCATCAGGGCCGTCCAGCCCGAGGCCCAGTCGAACTTGTTCCCGGCCAGGGACGACCAGATCAGCAGCGTGGAGACGCCCGAGGTGATGAGTAGGGCACCCAGCCAGTCGATCCTGGCCTTGCGGCGGACGACCGGCAGGTGCAGGGTGCGCTGCAGCAGGGCGATGGAGATGATGCTGAACGGGACGCCGATCAGGAAGCACCACCGCCAGCCCAGCCATGAGGTGTCGACGAGCAGCCCACCGATCAGGGGGCCGGCGATGGTGCCGACACCGAAGACCGCGCCGAAGATGCCGGCGTAGCGGCCCAGCTCACGCGGCGGGATCATGGCCGCCATGACAATCGTGGCCAGCGCCGTCATGCCGCCGGCGCCGATGCCCTGGACGACACGGCTGACCAGCAGCACCTCGACGTTCGGTGTGAAGCCCGCGATGAGTGAACCCACCACGAACAGCCCCAGCGAGAGCTGGATCAGCAGCTTCTTGCTGTAGAGGTCGGCCATCTTGCCCCACAGCGGCACCGTCGCCGTCATGGCGAGCAACTCGCTGGTGACGATCCAGGTGTAGACGGTCTGGCTGCCGTTCAGGTCGGCGATGATCCGCGGTAGCGCGTTCGCCACCACCGTGGAGGCGAGGATGGACACGAACATGCCGACCATCAGGCCGGACAGGGCCTGGAGAACCTCCCGACGCGACATGCGCGTGCCGACATCGGCGATGTCGGCGGGCGGGACGGTGGTGGTCATTGACGCTCCCTTGTCGGGTTTCTGGCGGACTGCCTGGCCCCGGAGCTGATGCGCCGGGGCGGGATTGTGGAGGGGTCAGGAGGGGTGTGGCGGATCCGGCAGGCCGGCGGCGACCGCGGCGAACGCCTCGTCCACGAAGTCGCGCAGGGGCCGGGTGTCGTCTCCGGCGGCCCAGCGCAGCATCGCGGTGTGGAAGGCGGCACCGGTCACAGCGGTGATCAGCGGCGGGTGGCCATGGTCGGGGCCTACGCCGAGGCGGGTGGCGATGGCCGTGACCATGGCCCGCTCGGTCGCGATGTTGCCGGCTATCAGCCGGGGCAGCAGCGAGGGGTTCTGGGTGATGACCGCCAGCCGCAGCCGCCACAACTCCCGGTCGGCCTGAATCGTGTCGATCGCCTCGTCCAGGGCGAGCCGGACGGCCTGCAACGTCGGCATCTGCGCAGGGGCGGCGGCCAGACGCGCCACGACAGGATTGCCGTCGAGCGCCGGGTCGTCGGTGAGCGCCTCATCCTTGCAGGCGAAGTAGTTGAAGAAGGTACGCGAGGAGACGTCCGCGGCCTCGCTGATCTCCTCCACCGTCACGTTCTCCAGGCCGCGTTCGGCGACCAGCCGCAGTGCGGCGGCGGTCAGCGCGGCCCGCGTCTGCGCCTTCTTACGGTCCCGACGCCCGGTGGCAGCGTGGTCGGTGTCGGTCACGCGAGCGAGGCTAGGAGCGAACTTGCGGAGGCTGCAAGTTTTTAGTCTCTGAAGTGATTTTCCTGACTCGCGCCGCTAGGCGGCCACCGACGGGTCCGACCGCTCGGTGCGGGGCACGGCACCGGTGGTCTCCAGGATGAGCGTGGCGACCAGGTCCGGGTCGTCGCTCATCGGCACGTGCCCGCAGCGGGGCAGCGTCACCACCCGGGCTGCCGGCAGGCCGGCCCGGACGCGCTCGGCCTGGTGGACACCGAAGATCCGGTCGCAGTCGCCCCAGCCGATGGTGACCGGCACCGTCACGTCGGACAGCCGGAGGCAGTCGAATTTGTAGTGGCGGGCGGCTCGGGCCACGGCGTTGAAGCCGAGCCCTCGCCGCAGGGCGAGCGCGTCGCCCAGCGCGCGGTCGACGTCCAGCAGCGCCGGGCGGGCCATCAGCGGTGCGAAGCACAACGCCCGCAGGTACGCCGAGCGCAGCGCGACCCGCATGATCGGGGTGGGCAGGTACGAGTTGGCCCGCAAGAGCTTGAGGATGGCCAGCGCCCGCCGACGCTCAGCCGGGGTGAAGAAACCGGCGGGGGAGAAGGCGGTGGCCGAGGCGACCGCCCCGCTGGCGGCAAGCTCCAGGCCGATCGCCCCACCGAGGCTGTAGCCGGCCACGTGCGGACGCTCCAACCCCCACTCGGTCAGGAACGGCAGGACCCCGGCGACGGTGGCGGCCATGTCGGCGGGCATGCCGGCGCCGGGCACGGGGGAGTTCCCGAAGCCGGGCAGGTCGAGCGCGATCACCTCGTGGTGTGCGGTGAGCCGGTCGAACACCGGCTCCCACGCCTGGTGGCGGTGACCGATGCCGTGGATGAGCACGAGCGGCTCACCGCTGCCCGCGCGACGGAAGTGAACGGTCATGACTGCCCTCCTACCGACGTCCTGCCGAAGGAACGCCCGAGCTGGCGCACCTCGTCCTCCATCTGACCGACCATGCTCTGGCCGCCGAATCGGCTGATCAACGCGTCCGAGAAGCCGCTCAGCACCACCGGCCGCAGTGCCTGCACCACGGCGAGCGACCGTGGCACGTACACCTTGCGCTTGCGGCGCTCGATGCCGCGTAGCAGCGCGTCGACGCACTGCTCGACGGGGACGACGGTGGACAGCGGCCACGGCAGCCGGCGCAGCGCGGTGCGGAACGACGGCAGGTCGTCACGGATGTCACGGACCAGGTCGGTGTCGATCCAGATCGGATGCGCGGTGCCGACGGTGACGCCGGCCGCGCGGGTCTCCAGGCGCAGCACGTTGGCGAACTGCTCCACGCCCGCCTTGGACGCGCAGTAGGCCGCCATGCCGGGCATCGCCGTGAAGGCCGCCGCGGACGAGACGATGAGGACGTGGCCACGAGCGGCGGTGACGTGGGGCAGCGCCGCGCTGACCGTGCGGATCGCGCCGCAGAGATTCACCTCGACGGTACGCACCAACGCGTCGACCGGGCCCACGGCGACGGTGCCGAGGTTCGCGATGCCCGCGTTCGCCACGATCACGTCGATGCCGCCGAAGCGATCCACCGTGGAGGCGACGGCGGCCTCCAGCGCGGCCTGGTCGGTGACGTCGCACTCGTGCCAGTGTGCGTCGAGGTCGGCGCCGAGCTGCTTGAGCAGCTCGCCTTCCAGGCCCACGAGGGCAACCTGCGCGCCGCGGGCGACGGCCTCGCGGGCCAGTTGCGCCCCGATGCCGCGCGCCGCGCCAGTGATGAGCACCGTCTTGCCCGCCAGGTCATACCGCATCGGCGTGCTCCCGTTCCGTCTCGTTGGGTGTGTCGCCAGCCGTGGCGATCCGGTAATCGGCCGGGCGGAACCGGCGCAGCCGCAGCCGGAAGCTGGTGGCGAAGCCCGGCCAGATGGTGGTGTTGCGGCCGGTGCTGTCGAGGTACCAGCTCTTACAGCCGGTCTCCCACACGGTGCCGGTCATCTTCTGATCGACCCGTTCGGTCCAGCGCCGCTGGGCAGCACCGGTGGGCTCGATGGCCTCGATGCCCTTGGCCCGCATGTGCCGTAGGGCCGCGAGCACCAGATGCAGCTGCGCCTCGATCATCAGCACCACGGAGGTGTGCCCGAGTCCGGTGTTGGGGCCGAGCAGGAAGAACAGGTTGGGGAAACCGGCGATGGTGGTGCCCCGGTACGCGTGCATGCTGGGAGTCCAGGCCTCGGCAAGGCTGCGCCCGCCACGCCCGTGGATGCGCCGCACGACGGGGGAGTCGGTGACGTGGAAGCCGGTGCCGAGAATGATGGTGTCCGCCCGGTGGTGGACACCATCGGCGGTGACCAGGCCATCCGGCACGATTCGATCGATGCCGGCGGTGACCACGTCCACGTTCGGCTGGGCGAGCGACGGCCAGTAGTCGTTGGAGATCAGCACCCGCTTGCAGCCCATCGCGTACCGGGGCGTGAGCTTGTCCCGCAGGGCCGGGTCGGTGACCTGACGCCGCAGCGTACGCAGGGACAGCCGCGAGGCGAGACGGTTGACCGCCGGGTGCAGGAAACCCAGGCCCATGGTCTCGCGTACCAGATAGAGCCCTGCCCGCACGGCCCGCTGCGCGCCGGGCACGGTGCGGAACGCGGCCTGCTCGACCCGGCTGATCCGGCGCGACAGCCTTGGCATGATCCAGGCGGGGGAGCGCTGGAACAGTGTCAGCCGCTCGACCGTCGGCTGGATCTGCGGCACGAGCTGGACCGCCGATGCCCCGGTGCCGATGACCGCGACGTGGCGGCCGGTCAGGTCGTGGTCGTGCCGCCAGCGGGCGGAGTGGAAGACCGTGCCGTTGAACTCGTCGATCCCGGGCAGGTCGGGGATGGCGGGGTCGCTGAGCGGGCCGGCCGCACAGATCAGAACCCGTGCCGTGTGGTCGCCGCCGGAGGTGCGCAGCAGCCAGCGTTGGCGCTGGTCGTCCCAGCTCGCCTCCCGCACCTCGTGGCGCAGCCGCACCTTCGGTCGTATCCCGAAGCGGTCGACGCAGCCGCGCAGGTAGTCCCAGATCTCCGGCTGGCTGGAGAAGGTGTTCGACCAGCGGGGGTTGGGGGCGAAGGAGAACGAGTAGAGGTGCGACGGGACGTCGCAGGCGCAGCCGGGGTAGCTGTTGTCACGCCAGGTGCCGCCGACGTCATCACCCCGGTCGAAGACGAGAAAGTCGGTGAAGCCGGCCCGTTGTAGGCGGATGGCGGCCCCCAGGCCACCGAAGCCGGCGCCGATGATGGCAACCTCTGTCTCCATTCACTCCTCCGTGAGCTCGGGCGCGGCAGTCGGTTCGGCCACGGGCGGCCAGGGCGGGTCGCCCACGCCGGCGATTCGTACGCCGCCCCACGGATCGATTTCGGCCAGTCGGGCGGACCGGACGCGGCCGGCGATGTGCAGCTCGACGTCGCGCCGGCCGGAGCGCAGCAGGAGGGCCACCTGTGGCTCGGGCTCGATCCGCCCACCCCAGTGGTAGCGGCCGTCGACCGGCTCCCACCGCCCGCTGAGGTGCACCTGGACCGAGGTGCCCTCGACGCCCGCCGGGCCGTGGTAGCTCACGGCACGATCCGCTCGTGGGCGCGGGTCAGCTCGCGGGGCAGGTCGGCGCTGGCCCGCACCCCCTCGATTCCGCTCCACAGCAGAGCGGTCAGGTAGTCGGTGAGGGCCGCCCGGCTGATCGGCTGGCCCTGCGTGGTCCACCAGTCACCGACCGCCTGCACGAAGCCAACCAGGCCGTACGCCCACGGCTCCGCCGGCCCGGCGTCCAGGCCCAGCGAACGCAGCCGGTCGCCGATGACCCGGGCCAGCCCGGCGGCCACCTGCCGGCTGGTGCCGGCGACCACCTGGTGGATGCCCGGGTCGCCGGACTGGTGCATCAGGAACCGGTAGAGCCTCGGCTCCGACTCGATCACCCCGAGGTAGGCGTCGATCGTCGCCTCGACCAGGTCACGTTCCTCGCGGACCTGCTCGATCGCCGGCGCGATGGTGTCGACCATCCGGGCCGCCACCACCTCGCTCACCGCCACCCAGAGCTGCGACTTGTCGGCGAAGTAGCGGTAGAGAACCGGTTTGCTGACGCCCGCGGTGGCGGCCACCTGTTCCATGTCGACCTCCGGCCCGTGTCGCAGCAACGCCTGCACCGCGGCCCCGACCAACTCCTGCCGTCGTTGTTCACGATGGTCTGCCCAGCGGTCTCGGCGGCCGTTGCCCTTCGCTTTCGGATCGCCGTCCGGGGGCGGGTCGGACGCATTGACATCTGTGAGCGGCGATTGCATGCTACTACTCGTAACAGTTACCGGTCGTCACGTCAATATGGAGGAAGAGCTATGGAGGCCGCACCGGCGGAAACCGAACGCGCGGCGGTCGCCGAGCGACTACTCACGTCCTCACTGCGGACCAGCTACGATCCGACCGTCGAGATTGACTGGGATGCCCCGCACACCCCGGGCGCCTACTGGCTCCCGCCACAGCGCAGCAGCCTCTACGGGACGCCACTGTGGGAGCAGCTCAGCGAGGATCAGCGCGTTGAGCTCACCAAGCACGAGGTGGCCAGCGCGGCCAGCGCCGGGCTGTGGTTCGAGACGATCCTCATGCAGATGCTGATCCGGGAGTACTACAGTGCCGACCCGACCAGCCGGCAGGCCCAGTACGCGCTGACCGAGGTCGCCGACGAGTGCCGGCACTCCATCATGTTCGGCCGACTGATCGAGGCGATGGGCTGCCCGGTCTACCGGGCAAGCACCGTGGACCATCACCTCGGGCGCTTCCTCAAGGCCACCGCCAGCGGCCCCCAGATGTACGCCGCGATCCTCATCGCGGAGGAGATCCTCGACGCGTTCCAGCGGGAGATCATGGCAGACGAGTCGCTCCAGCCGCTCATTCGGATGGTCTCCCGCATCCACGTGGTGGAGGAGGCGCGACACGTCCGGTTCGCCCGCGAGGAGTTGGCCGCCGCGGTCGCGGCCACCGGCCCGGTCACCATGGCGTACGCCCGACTGTTGGTCGGTCGTTCCGCCTACACGATCGCCAACCGCCTGGTCCATCCCAACGTGTACGCGGCGGTGGGTATCCCGCCGGCGGTTGGCCGGGCCGCTGCCCGCGCCAACCCGCACTGGCGTGCCACCCTGCGCTGGTCGGCGACGCGGGTGCACGCCAACCTGGCGGGCGTTGGCCTGGTGTCCGGGCCGGGGCGGCTGCTGTGGGCCCGGGCCGGATTGATCTGATCTGTCATCCCCGGCCGAGTCCGGGAACTGCCCACATCGGTCAGCGGTCAGGCCCGGCCGATGCGGGGCTCCTGGCGGTCGGTCAGCCGCAACCCGACACCCCGCACCGCTTCGATCGAGGCACCGGTGCCGAGGTCCTGCAGCTTGCGCCGCAGCCGCTTCACCAGCGACTGCACGTCCGCCTTGCGTTCCCGCCCCTCGTCACCCCAGACCGACCGGTGCAACTCGGCGTAGCTCCAGACCCGGACCGGCGCGGTGGTCAGGCAGGTCAGCAGGTCGTGTTCCAATCGGGTGAGGTCGATCTCGCGGGCCCCGCAGCGGGCGGTGGACCGGGCCGAGTCGATGACCAGTGCGTCGGTCGCGGGGGCGGGTGCTGGCTCGGACGGCGCCCCGGCCAGCTGCTGCGGGGCGGCGATCAGCCGGCGCAGCTCGTCGAGGTCGGCCACCAGCAGCAGCGGTGCGATGCCGTCGAGGCGCTCCGCGAGTCGGATGCGCTCGGTCGGCGACGGAGTCACCGCGATCAGCAGCGGGAAAGGTTCGTCGGCCGGATCAGCCCCATCCGCCGTCGCTTCGTCGTCCTCGGCCACAGCACCGCCCGGGATCGATGGGCATCCCTGCCCAGCTATCGTCATGGTCCTGACAATGTTTGGCAAGCGCGCCGCTAGCAGGGCAACTCTTAGCGACAAGTTGCTCACGGCAAGTTCTTGATCGTCCGTTCTTCTCGATCATAGTGTCCACTCGGGCAACCGGCGTGACCCGCGCGGTGCATGGGGAGGCATGGAGGGTTCATTCGCCCGGTTCCATCGAGGCGAACCTTCCGCACCTTCACCATGGCTCGTTTTCACCCTGGGTCGTTCTGAGGGAGGCAGCACCAATGTTCAGACGTCCACAATGGCGGCGCACAGCCAGATCACTGGTGAGTGCCGGTGCGGCGACGATCCTCGCCGCGACATGTTTGGCCACCATCGGCTCAGGCGCGCAGGCCGCGCCGGGCGGCGGGATGGGGGCGGGCGCCCCCACGGGGGACAAGATCCGCCCGGAGCTCGCCAAGCAGTTCCAGGCCAAGAGTGAAGGGGACTTCTGGATCCGGTTCAAGGACCGGGCGGACTTCAGCAAGGCCAGTGCCATCAAGGACTGGTCGAAGCGCGGCACGGCGGTTGCGGACGCTCTGCGCACGACCGCCGCGGCGAGCCAGGGCAAGATCCGGGCCGACCTCGACAGCTCGGGCGCGAAGTACCAGACCTTCTGGGCCACCAATGCGATCAAGGTGAGCAGCGGCTCCCTGGCGATGGCGCAGAAGTTCGCCGGCCACGCCGAGGTCGAGGGCCTCTACGCCCCGGTTGCCTACAAGGTGCCCGAGACCACCAAGGGCACCGACGAGAAGACCGTGAACGCCCTCGAGTGGGGCATCGCCAACATCAACGCCGACGACGTCTGGTCCCAGTACGGCGTCAAGGGCGAGGGCATCACCATCGCGAACATCGACACCGGGGTCCAGTTCGACCACCCGGCGCTGGTGAACTCCTACCGGGGCAACAACGGCGACGGGACGTTCGACCACAACTACAACTGGTTCAACGCCGCCGGTACCTGCGCGGCCGCGCCCTGTGACGACGATGGCCACGGTACGCACACGATGGGCACCATGGCCGGCTCCGACGGCGCGAACCAGATCGGTGTCGCCCCCGGGGTCAAGTGGATCGCGGCGAACGGTTGCTGCCCCAGCGACGCCGCTCTGATCGAGTCCGGTCAGTGGATGCTCGAGCCGTTGGACCTCAACGGCCAGAACGCGGACGCGAGCAAGCGACCGAACGTCATCAACAACTCGTGGGGCACCCGGGACCCGTCCAACGAGCCCTTCATGGAGGACGTGACGCTGGCCTGGGCCGCGTCCGGGATCTTCGGCGTCTGGTCCAACGGCAACAGCGGACCGGCATGCCAGACCAGTGGCTCGCCGGGCAGCCTCGTCAGCAACTACTCGACCGGCGCGTACGACATCAACAACAACGTCGCCGGCTTCTCCGCCCGGGGCGCCGGGCAGAACGGCGAGATCAAGCCCAACATCTCAGCGCCGGGCGTGAACGTCCGGTCGAGCATTCCGGGCAGCACCTACGCCAGCATCAGCGGCACCTCGATGGCCGCACCGCACCTCGCGGGTGCGATCGCGCTGCTGTACTCGGCGGCTCCGTCGCTGGTCGGTGACGTCAACGCGACCCGTGCGCTGCTCAACGGCGCCGCGATCGACAAGACCGACGGCCAGTGTGGGGGCACCACGGCCGACAACAACGTCTACGGCGAAGGCCTGCTGGACGCCCTCGCGTTGCTCAACGCCGCCCCGACCGGCGACATCGGCACCCTGGCCGGCACCGTCACCGACGCGGCCACCGGTGCCCCGATCGCCGGCGCGACCCTCACGCTCTCCGGCCCGACCGCGCGTGAGCTGACCACCGGTGCCGAGGGCAAGTACTCGACCCAACTCCCCACCGGTGACTACCAGGTCGCCGTGGCGGCGTTCGGTTACGGCAGCACCACGAAGCCGGCGACGGTCGCCAAGGGTGCGACCACGACGCTCAACGTCGTGCTGGCGCCGGTGCCGAGTGTCAACGTCACCGGAGCGGTCACCGACGGCTCCGGCCACGGCTGGCCGTTGTACGCGAAGGTGACCGTGACGGGCCTGTCCGGTGTCTACGACTACACCACGCCGTCGAACGGCCGCTACAGCATCAAGCTGCCGGCCGGGCAGACGTACACCCTGAAGTACGAGTCGCAGTACCCGGGCTACCAGACCGTCACCAAGGAGGTCGTGGTCGGCTCGGGCAATGCCACCGCCAACGTCGCCGTGCCGGTGGACACCACCACCTGCACCGCCGCGCCCGGGTACACGTTCGGCTCCGACGGTGAGTACGAGACCTTCGACGGCACGACCACGCCGGCCGGCTGGACTGTCGTGGACAACGCGGGCAGCGGGCAGGTCTGGAAGTTCACCGACGACGGCAGCCGGGGCAACCTGACCGGTGCCAGCGGCAACTTCGCGATGATCGACAGTGACGACTACGGAGCGGGCGGCAGCCAGGACACCTCCCTGGTCAGCCCGGTGGTCAACCTGACCAGCGTCACGACCCCGGTCATCCGGTTCAACCAGGACTTCAACCAGCTGGCCGACGACACCGCCGACGTCGATCTGAGCATCGACGGTGGCACCACCTGGACCAACGTGCTCCGGCAGGAGACGGACGTCCGGGGCCCGAAGGTCACCGAGATCCCGATCCCGCAGGCGGCCGGTAAGGCGCAGGTGCAGGTCCGGTTCCGCTACTACGACGCCTCGTACGAGTGGTGGTGGGAGGTCGACAGCGTCCTGATCGGCAGCCAGGTCACCTGCGTGCCGGTCGACGGCGGTCTGGTCGTCGGTAACGTCCGCGACAAGAACGACAACAGCTACGTCAACGGCGCGACCGTCACCAGCAAGGACCGGCCCGCCGAGAAGGCCGTCACCGTGGCGACGCCGGACGACCCGGGGCTCGCCGACGGCTTCTACTGGATCTACTCGACGCTGACCGGCACGCACCCGTTCACCGCGACCGCCGGCAACTACGTCAGCCAGACCAAGCAGGTCGACGTCGAAGCCGACTGGGCCACCGCCGCGAACTTCCAGCTCGCGGCCGGCCGAGTGTCGGTGACGCCGGCGGCGCTCAGTGCGACGCTCCAGATGCCCAACGGCAAGACCAGCAAGACCTTCACGGTGACCAACACCGGCGGCGCGCCGGTCGAGGTCAAGTTCAGTGAGCGTGACAACGGGTTCGAACTCCTCCGGGCGGACGGGTCCAAGGTCACCAGGCAGCAGATGCTCGGGGCCAGCGGCGCGCCGGAGCAGCGACTCACCGTCGCGACGTCGTTCGCCGCCAAGGCGTCCGGCAAGGAGGCCAAGGGGGTCGCCGCCGCGGTCGGCCCGCAGGCCGCGCCGTGGACCGACATCACCAACTACCCGTCGGCCATCATGGACAACCGGGTGGTGAACCTGGACGGCAAGGTGTACTCGCTCGGCGGTGGCGACGGTAACGCCTCCACCACCAAGAACTACGCCTACGACCCGACCGCGCAGACGTGGGCGGCGATCGCCGACCTTCCCGAAGCCCGCAACGCCCTGACGGCGGGCGTCGTGGACGGAAAGATCATCGTGACCGGTGGCTGGGGTGACGCCGGTCCGGACTCGGCCACCTGGTCGTACGACCCGGCGGCCAACACCTGGACGGAGCTGGCCAACAACCCGGCGCCGCGAGCTGCGGCCGGTCAGGCGGTCGTCGACGGCAAGCTGTACGCCATCGGTGGCTGCACGACGGCCAACTGCACGCCGATGTCGAACAGTGTCGTCCGGTACGACCCGGCCACCGACACCTGGGAGACCCTGGCCAACTACCCGAAGTCGGTGGCCTTCGCCTCCTGCGGTGGGATCGACGGCACGGTCTACTGCACCGGTGGCAATGACGGGACCGCCGCGCAGAAGGCCAGCTACGCCTTCGACCCGGGTGCCAACACCTGGACCGCGATCGCCGACGCACCGGCCGACAACTGGGCCAGCTCGTTCGCTGTCGCGAGCGGCAAGCTCCTCGTCGTCGGTGGTTCGCAGGGTGGAGCCATCAGCAACGCCGGCTTCGCCTACGACCCGGCCACCAGCTCGTGGTCGAACCTGCCGAACGCCAACACCGCGCGCTATCGCGGTGGCGCGGCGTGCGGCTTCTACAAGATCGGTGGCTCGTCCGGCAGCTTCGACGCGGCTCCGGACAGCGAGGTGCTCCCGGGCTTCGAAGGATGCGCCGAGGCGGGCGCTGACGTCAGCTGGATGACCATCGACAAGTCGGCGGCCACCCTGGCGCCGGGTGCGAAGGTCACCGTCACCGTCGGAATGACGGCGAACGTCGACCAGCCGGGCACCTACTCCGGCTCGGTCGGGATCACGGAGAACACGCCGTACTCGGTGGCGCCGGTAGCGGTGACCATGACCGCGAACCCCCCGAAGACCTGGGGCAAGCTCATGGGAACGGTCACCGGCACCAGCTGCCAGGGTGCGACCTCGCCGCTCACCGGCGCGGTCGTCCAGGTCGACTCGTGGGCGGCGTCGTGGACCTTCGCCACCGACGCCGAGGGCAAGTACGCCTACTGGGTGGACCGCCGCAACAACCCGCTCACGATGATCGTCGCCAAGGACGGCTGGAAGCCGCAGACCCGTCAGACGAGGATCGACACCGCCACTCCCACCGTGGAGAACTTCGGGTTGGCGCCCATCCGGTGCTGACGCCTGAGCGGTAGTGAAAAAGTCCGGCCCGCCTGGTCTGAGACCAGGCGGGCCGGACCATGTCCGGCGGATCAGACGGGGGCGAGCCGGAAGCCGACCCCGCGTACCGAGTGGATCGTCGCCGCGGCGTTCAGACTGGCGAGCTTGCCGCGCACCCGACGGACCACCGAGTGCATGTCGGAGCCGCGGCCGAGGTGCCGGTTGCCCCAGACCTCAAGGTGCAGTCGCTCGTAGGTCCAGACCTGCCCGGGTGCGTGCACCAGGCAGAGCAGGACGTCGTGTTCCAACCGGGTCAGGTCGATCTCCTGGTCGCGCCACCGCAGCACCCGGCGGTCGGAGTCGACGGCCAGGTCGGGTGGCGGCGGCTGGGGGCCCGGCGCCACCTCGGCGCGCATGGCCGTGGTCTGGGGAGCCGCGACGGGAGGCGTCTCGACCACCCCGAGAAACTCTCGTGCCTGGTCGACGTTCGAGACGATCAGGAACGCGTCGCTCCCGCCGAGCAGCCGGGCCAGATGCCGGCGTTCTGCCGGCGAGGACGCGATGCCGATGACCAGGCTGACGACTGGAACTCCCTGCATTCCCCAACCCCTTCCGGTTCCCCACATCACTCCGGATGGATTTTCGCTCCGTCGATGAGAAACATCGATCGGTGTCCTGACCCTAGTGGTGGCTGATCTCGGCAGCGTAAAACATAGTTGCATGTAAGCATGTGAATCCCACCTGCTCCGTCGAGGCTCACCCCGCCCCTCGCCGACGATCCGCTTTTCGGACGCAGCGGGGGGAGTTGTGACAGAACCAAGACAATCCGTGTACGTCGTACGGACCTGTCGGGGCGAGCATGGTCGCCATGTCCATCGGATGCCCGCAGCCGGCGCGACCACTGCCACATGCCCGCGCCGGGGTGCCTCTGGGTCTTCGGCTGCTGGCGGCGGCTCTGTGCTGTCTGCTCGCCCTGACTCTCACCGCCACCGTCTTCGTGCGGACGTACCCCGGTCAGTGGCTCGACGGTGTGCTCCTGCCGCGCGCAGAGCGGGGCGGAGGGTACGAGCAGCAGACCGTCCTGGTGGGTCCGGCCAAGGCCGTGCTGGCCACCTTTGGCAACCCGATGCTCCTCGCCGCCCTGCTCGGCGTGGTGCTGCTGGTGGGCGTGCTCCGCCGACGGCTGGTTGCGGGAGTCGTCGGCGTGGGCATGGTCCTCAGCGCGGTGGTGGCGGCCGGCGCGGTGAAGTCGGCGCTGCCCCGCGCGGATCTCCAGATCGAGAGTTCGACCACCCACAACAGTTTCCCGAGCGGTCACGTCGCGGCGGCGACAGCCCTGCTGTTGGCGTTCATGCTGGTCCTGCCCGGGTGGGCCCGGCGTTGGCTGGCGATGCCGGGCGCGGCAGGTGTCTCGGTGGTCGCCGCGGCCACGATGATCGCGGGCTGGCACCGGTTCAGCGACGCGCTCGGCGGCGTACTGCTGGGTGTGGCGTTGTTCTGCCTGGCCGCGACCGCGCTGGCGGGTTGGCGTGGCGACCACGACACGGTCGGCGGGTTCGACGGCGGCAGCCTGTGGCGCAGGCTGGCCGAGGCGACCGTCGGGCTGGTCGTGCTGGGCTGGGCGTTTGTGGTTATCGTGCCCGGTCTGGCCGCGTCGGTGCAGCGTGGCGCGCTCGTCGCCATCGTGGCGGCGGCGGGGATGACGATGTTCCTCGTGGGTTCGGTGGTGTTCCTGGTGCGTTCGGCGGACTTCGCCGTGCCGATGGCCGCGCGACCCCGTGAGCAGCAGCCATCGACCGAACCCCAAAAGATCTCATGATGGGATACTGGACGACATGTCCCAGGTGCTGCTGATCGAAGACCACCAGACGGTCCGCGACGGGCTGCAGTTGGCACTCACCCGACAGGGGCACACGGTGCACGCCGTGGAGACCGGTGAGCAGGGGTTGGAGCGGCTGCGCACGACCTCGTCCGACGTCGTGGTCCTCGACCTCATGCTGCCCGGGATGGACGGGTTCGAGGTGTGTCGACGGATCCGGCAGCTCGGCGACCTGCCGATCATCATGCTCACCGCCCGCAACGACGACATGGACGTGGTGGCGGGCCTGGAGGCCGGCGCCGACGACTACGTGGTCAAGCCCGTACAGGCCCGGGTGCTTGAGGCGCGCATCCGTGCGGTGCTCCGACGGACCGCTGGCGAGTCCCGGCGTAACGGCGGCGAGCGGGCCGGCCTGGAACAGCACGGCGCACTGACCATCGACCGGGCCGCGCTGGTGGTCAGCAAGGACGGGACGCCGGTCAGCCTCGCCCCGACGGAGCTGCGCCTGCTGCTTGAGCTCTCGCACACACCGGGCCAGGTGCTGAGCCGCCAGCAACTGCTGGAGGCCGTGTGGGAGCACGGGTATCTCGGCGACTCGCGACTCGTGGACGCGTGCGTCCAACGGGTGCGCGCCAAGATCGAGGCCGACTCGTCGGCGCCGGTCTTCATCCAGACCGTGCGTGGTTTCGGGTACCGGTTCGGGCCGCTGTGACCCTGTGGCGCTGGGCCGGCGCCCGGGTCTCGGGCCTGCGGGTCCGGCTGCTCCTGGCGTTCGCGGTGCTGGGTGTGACCACCACGGCGGTCGTGGCCAGCGGCAGCTACTTCCAGGCCCGGACCGTCATCCTCCAGCAGGCGCAGGACGCCGCGGTGGCGTCGCTGACCGATCAGCTCACGAAGGTCTACCCGATAGCGCAGCTCCCGCCGACCCAGGACGAGCTCGACCTGTTGGCCCAGCGCCTCTCCGACCGGGAAACAGACGCGGTGGTCGTGTACCGGGACATGTGGTCGCAGCCCTTCCTGGTACCCGACCTGCTCACCTCCGAGCTGCGCCGCGAGGTCGCTGACGGACGCATCGCCTGGCAACGTGTCTCGCTCGACGGAGAACCCATGCTGCTCATCGGCACTCAGCTGGAGCTCGACCGGCCCGACGGCACGTCCCGAGCGTCCGGGCTGGAGGTCTACTCGGTGCGCAGTCTGGCGGCAGAGCAGCAGAGCATCGACCGGCTCGCCACCTGGGCATGGCTGACCGGCGGGCTGTCCCTGATCCTCGCCGTCCTGCTGGCCCTGCTGGCCGCCCGTGGTGTGCTGCGACCAGTCCGCGAGCTGGGCCGGGCCGCACGCCGCCTCGGCGAGGGTGACCTGAGCACCCGGCTGACGGTCCGGGGCGCCGACGAGCTGGCCGATGTGGCGCGGACCTTCAACGACACCGCCGGGACGCTGGAGCGGCAGGTCGGTGAGCTGCGGCGGATGGAATCCGACGCCCGCCGCTTCGTGGCCGACGTCTCGCACGAACTCCGTACGCCGTTGGCCGCGATGACGGCGGTCACCGACGTGCTGGACGAGGAGGCGGACCACCTGCCCGGGGACGCGGGCCGGGCCGCCCGGCTGGTCAGCCAGGAGACGCAGAACCTCACCCAGTTGGTCAACGACCTCATCGAGGTCAGCAGGTTCGACTCCGGCACAGCGCGGCTCGCGCTCGATGCGGTGGACGTGGCCGCGGCGGTGACCGCGACCCTGCGGATCCGGGGCTGGACCGACCGGGTACGGACGGAGCTACCGCCCGGAATCCTGGCCCGACTCGATCCCCGTCGACTGGACGTCATCGTCGCCAACCTGGTCGGCAACGCCTTCCGGCACGGCGCCGAGCCGGTGTCCGTGCGCCTGAGCGCCGAGCCGGACTGGGTCACCATCGAGGTCAGCGACCAGGGGCCGGGACTGGATCCGGAGGTGCTGCCGCACGTCTTCGACCGCTTCTACAAGGCGGACACCGCGCGGACCCGCTCCGAGGGCAGCGGCCTCGGCCTCGCCATCTCCTGGGAGAACGCGCGCCTGCACCGCCACGGCGCGCGACGGGGAAGTCTCGTCGCCGGCAACGGCCCCAACGGCGGCGCGGTGTTCACGCTCCGCCTGCCCCGCGACACGGCGGACGCCGGAGGTGCCCGGTGACCGGCCGGCGGACGGGCCGCGCGCTGCTCGCCAGCGGACTGCTTCTCACGCTGCTCATAACGGGCTGCGGGGTACGGCCCAGCGGCGTCATCACCGGTCGCCCCGCGGTCAGCGGCCCCTCGTCGCGGGGCGTCGTCGTGCTCTACCTGCTCGCACAGGGCGAACTCATGCTGACTCTCCGCCCGGCAAAGGTGGATCCCTCGCCCGCCGAGGCTCTCGCCCTGCTCTCGGCCGGTCCGGACGAGAACGAGCGCGGCAACGGTTTCACCAGCGAGGTGCCGGCCGGGTTCGTACCGGTCAAGGTGGCGCCAGGGGTCGATCGAGCCGGACTCACGGTGACGACGAGCGGTGCGGCGCAGCCGTTGTCGGCGAACGCGGTTGACCAGATCGTCTGCACCGTGGCCGACGCCGCGGCACGCGCCGATCTCGTGGGGAGTTTCGTACCGGTCACCATCGTCGGGCCCGACGGTGCCCGGCAGCCCCGGCGCTGCCCGCTCCAGTGACCCGGCCACGGCCGACTCCGCTCGGCTGATCGGAGCGACGGGCGAACCCGACCGGGGCCGACCGTCAGACCAGGTCGACCACTCGTGCCTGCCGGGGCAGCCCGCTGTGGCGGATCCGGTCCTGGTCGGCCAGCGCGCCGGAGATCAGGATGTCGATCAGGGTGGCGAACCCGAGGCCGGCCTTCTGCCAGATCTGGGGGAACTGCGACGCGGCGGTGAAACCGGGGAACGTGTTGACCTCGTTCACGATGGGCTCGGGCGACCCCTCGGCGGGCAGGAAGAAGTCGACCCGGAGCAGCCCGCGGCAGTCGAGGGCGTGGAAGGCGCGGATCGCGCGGTCCTGAAGCACCTCGGTGGTAGCCGGGTCGAGCGGGGCGGGGATCTGGAAGACCGCCCCACCGTCGTACTTCGCGTCGTAGTCGAAGAAACCCACACCGGTCACCCGGATCTCCAGCGGCGGGCCGGCCTGCACCCGGCCGTCCGGGTGCTGGAGGACGGCCACGTCGATCTCGCGTCCCCGCGCCCCCTGCTCGACCAGCACCTTCGGGTCGACCGCGCGGGCCTGCTCCAGCGCGACGGGAAGCTCCGCCCAGTCGTTCACCTTGACGACGCCCAGGCTGGAGCCGGCCCGAGCCGGCTTGACGAAGACCGGCAGGGCCAGCCGTCGCCGGTCGGCGGCTGACAGGTCCTCTTCCGGACGCAGAGTCACCCCCGGGCTGACCCGCAGGCCCTCCGCGGCCAGGAGCCGCTTGGTGACGCCCTTGTCCATGCCGGCCGCGCTGGCGAAGACACCGTTGCCGACGTACGGCACCCCGAGCCACTCCAGCAGCGACGCCACGGTGCCGTCCTCGCCGTACGGGCCGTGCAGGGCCGGGAACACGACATCCTGGGCGCGCAGTACGCGCAGTGCCTGGGGGAGTGGCGTCGACCGACCGTCGACGTGCCACCCGCCGTCGCGATCGATGAGCACCTCGGTGACCTGGTACCGCTCACGGTCCAGGTTGGCGAGGATGCTCGCCGCCGAGCGGCAGGAGACGTCGTGCTCGCCGCTCTGCCCGCCGTACAGCACTGCCATTCGGGTAGTCATGAAATGTGTGCCCTTTCGTGGAGGTGGACGCGGGCCACCCGGGCCCCGATGCCGGTCAAGATCTCGTGCGGGTTGGTGTCGGCCCAGCGGGCCCACTCGACGACCGTCGGTGGGGTCTCGTCGCCCTCGGTGCGGCCGAACACCACCACCGGGTCGCCGATCATCACGGGAAGGTCCCCGGCGTCGACCACGCACTGGTCCATGGCGATACGCCCGACGATCGGGCACCGTCGGCCGCCGAGCCACACCGCGGCGCGGCCTGCGGCGGCCCGGGGCAGCCCGTCGGCGTAGCCGAGCGGCAGCAGCGCCAGCGTGGTCGGCGCACCGGTCACGTGCTCGCGCCCGTAGGAGACGCCCGTGCCGGCCGGTACCCGCTTCACGTTGACCACGCTCGTGCGCAGGGTCATCGCGGCGTGCAGCCCGAACTCGCCCGGGCCGGTCGCGCCGAACGGATCCACGCCGTACAGCGCGATCCCGATCCGGCAGAGGTCGAAGCGGGTCCGAGGTGCGGACAGCGCGCCCGCCGAGTTGGCGAGGTGGACCAGGTCGGGGTCGAGGCCGGCCAACCGGGCGACCCGCAGCGACTCCTCGAAGATCGCCACCTGCCGGTCCAGTTCGGGGGCGCCCGGCAGGTCCGCGTCGATGAGGTGGGACCACACGCCGCGCACCCGGATCCCGCCCTCCCGTTCGTACTTGCGGGCCCAACCGACCAACTCGGGCCAGTCGTCCCCGGTGGCCCCGTTGCGCGACAACCCGGTGTCCGCCTTGAGCTGCACCATCGCCGGTACGCCGAGCAGGTGGGCCGCGTCGGCGACGGCGTGCAGGTGCGTCGTCGTCGACACGCCGACGTCGACGCCGGCGATGATCAACGTACCGAAGTCGTCATTCGGGCCGTGCAGCCAGCTCAACGTGGGCGCGGTCACGCCCGCGTCGCGGAGGGCCAGCGCCTCGGCCGCCGAGGTCACCCCCAGCCAGGCGGCGCCTGCGCGCAGCGCGGCGCGGGCGACCCGCACCGCGCCGTGGCCGAACCCGTCCGCCTTCACCACGGCCATCAGATCGGTGCCGGTGACCGCCGCGATCGTCCGCACGTTGCCGGCGATCGCCGCGAGGTCGACCATCGCCTCGGCCAGGGTGCTCATCTGGCCGCCTCCACCCGGCGGGAGCCGGGGAGTGCGAACAGCCACCGTGCGCGCACCGCCAACAGCGCGCGGTGGATGGCCAGGCTCAGGGCGGTCACCAGCCCGGTCACCACAATCGGGTAACCGAGGACGATCAGGCCCTGAGCGGGCTGGTCCAGCCCGGAAACCGGTACGAGCAACAGCCGGTGCAGCAGGGCCAGGACCGGCATGTGGATGACGTAGATCGGCAGCGTGACGCGGCCGAGCCTGGACAGCGGATCGCTGACGGCCGGCCACCGGGCCAGCCGGGCGGCAGCGGTGATGCCGAAGGCGACCGCCACGACCGAGACCACCATCCATACGCCGAACAACTGCTGTGCGCCGGCCACCGCCATCGCGGCGAGGGCGAGGACGTAGGCGCCCGAGACCAGCACGAGGCGGCGCCGGCTGGCGGTGGCCGCCCATTGTTGGATCTGGGGCCGCAGGTACAGGCCGGCGAGGAAGAAGACGAGGTTCTGGTAGAGGCCAGCGCGGTTGCCCGGAGTGTCGAGCAGGCCGGCGGCGGCGACGGCGGACAGCACCGCGGCGGGTACGAGGACCAGCGCCCGGGGCACCCGACGGGTCGCCTTGGCGATCGTGAAGTACAGCGCCAGGGCGTACAGGTACCAGAGGTTGGACGGCGTGATGGTGAGCTGCTCCAGGAGGCCGAGGGCCGAGGTGGCGCGGTCGGTCGGCAACTCCGGAGCGGCGGCGAGGATCGCGGTGTGGATCAGCAGCCAGACGACGTACAGGTAGAGGAACCTGGCGATCCGGCTGCGGGCGACGACCCGCCAGGGCCGCTGGGCGGCGTTCGCCGCGAAGACGCCCGAGATGGTGAAGAACAGCGGCATTCGCAGTGGGAGGAACTGCTCACCGAGCGTTCCCCACAGGCCGGACACCGGTACGCCCAGGTGCCAGTCGATCTGCTGGTAGTCCTTCACGATGACGTGCCACAGGACGACGAGGACGATGCAGACACCTTTCGCGGCGTCGGCCCACTCCACCCGGTGTGACCGCGCCGAGGCCGGGGCGGTCCCGGTTCGATACCTGTGCCGAAACCGGATGCGCGTCGTACCGGCCTCGTTGTCGAGGGGCCGCGACTCGATGGGAGACAGCTGTTGGATCACTCACCAGAAGCTGCCAGCCGGATATCCGCGCGTGATCCACGAATTGTCATGAACCGGTAATGGATGCCGCCGGGCCCGACTCGCAGGCAGCACTGAGCGGGCACGCCGTTGACACCGAGGAACACTAGGCTGGTTGTGGAGGTGCCGAACATGAAGCTCGGGCTGCACTACTGGAACTACTCGACCCCGGCCGACCCGGCCGCAATCGCACCGACCCTGGCGGAGGCGGCCACCACTGCCGAGCAGGCCGGCGTCGCTTCCTTCACGGTGATGGACCATTTCTTCCAGATGGATGCGATGGCCCCGGCCGAGGAGCCCATGCTGGAGGCGTACACCACGCTGGGCTACGTCGCGGCGAAGACTCAGCGGATGACGTTGGGCGTGCTGGTCACCGGCGTGATGTACCGCTACCCGGGGTTGCTCGCCAAGACCGTGACGACCCTCGACGTGCTCTCCGGGGGCCGGGCCCGCCTCGGCATCGGCGCTTCCTGGTACGAGCGGGAGCAGCGTGGCCTCGGTGTGCCGGTGGTGCCGGTGGCCGAGCGGTTCGAGCGGCTGGAGGAGACGCTGCGCATCTGCCTGCAGATGTGGGGCGACGACAACGGGCCGTTCGAGGGGCGGCACTACCAGCTCACCGAGACAATCAACTCGCCGCAGGCGTTGAGCCGTCCACGCCCGCCCATCATGATCGGCGGCGGCGGCGAGAAGAAGACCCTGCTGCTGGTCGCCCGGTACGCCGACGCCTGCAACCTCTTCGGCACCGCCGATGGCGCGAAGGAGGTGGCGCGCAAGCTGGACGTGTTGCGCGGGCACTGCGACGCCGAGGGCCGCGACTACGACACCATCGAGAAGACGGTGGTGGCCGCCCGAGGGCCCCTGGAGGATCGCGACGGGTTCCTCGCCGAGGTGGCCGACTACGCCGCGCTCGGTGTGACCGAGGTGCAGGTCATGCCGGATCGGCATCCGGTGGAGTTCGCCCAGCGGCTCGGCGACGAGGTGCTGCCCCGGCTGGCCGATATCGGCTGAGCATGACAAGTGCCGAGGGCTGCCCTCCCGGCGAAGCGGAGAGCAGCCCTCGGCAATGATCGGCGGTGTCAGGCCACCGAGGCCGGGAACCGTTCCCACACCCGGTGCGCGGCCATCAGCTGCTGCACCGCCGTCAGAGCCTCGGCACCGGAGCCCGCCGTCACGATGCCGGGAGTACCGGCCACCCCGGCCTGCTCCAGCACGGTGACGCCGGCACCCCAGGCGCCGACGGCCTTGGCGTGGCGCCAGCACTCCTCGACGAGGAGCAGCACGCGGGGATCCACGGCTGCCGGGCCCGGCCTACCCGCCTTGTCGTCGCGGGCGGGCATGGCATCCGGCGCGGGTGCCGGCGCTCCGGCCAGCAGCACCGCGTCGAACTCGACCGACCGGCCGGTGGCGAAGGTGCGCTGCACCGGCAGGTCCGCCACCATGCCGCCGTGCGGGGCGATCAGCAGCGGCACCATGCCGGCCTCGAACACGGCCCGGCGGACCTCGTCGACGCCGTCCAGGTCACCGTCGGGGTCGACGACGATCCCGATCGTGCGACCGTCGCTCGGCCACTCCCGGCCGACCTGCGACAACGCCGGGCTTGGCGTTACCTCGGTGAACGGCACGGTGGGCTGCGGGGCGGGCAGGCCCAGACCGGTGGCGACCTCCGCGCACAGCACCGGGTCGATGTTGGCGAGGCACTGCAGCTGGCGCTCCTTGATCGCCTGGTGGTAGCACTTGCCGAGCTCGAAGGTGTACGCCCGGATGATGTGCTCCTTCTCGACCGGCGACATGCTCAGCCAGAACAGGCGTACCTGGCTGTAGTGGTCGTCGAACGAGACCGGGTTCGCGCGCACCTTGGGCGCCTGTGCCACCGTCACCGGCACGTCGAGGAACGCGTGCTCCTTGTCACCGGCGGGGAAGGGGTTGCCGCCGTCGAGCGAGTTCGGTCGGTACGGCGCGACGCCCGCGTGTACGGCGTGCTGGTGGAAGCCGTCGCGCAGCATGTCGTTCACCGCGGCGTGCGGGCGGTTGATCGGGATCTGCGAGAAGTTGGGCCCGCCCAACCGGGTGAGCTGCGTGTCGACGTACGAGAAGAGCCGGCCCTGCAACAGCGGGTCGTTCGTGACGTCGATGCCCGGCGGGAGGTGACCGAGGTGGAAGGCGACCTGCTCGGTCTCGGCGAAGAAGTTCGTCGGCGTCCGGTTGAGGATCAGCTTCCCGATGGCCTGCACCGGTGCCAGCTCCTCGGGCACGATCTTCGTCGGGTCCAGCAGGTCGATCTCGGCGAAGGTCTCCTCGGGGGTGTCGGGGAAGACCTGGATGCCGAGCTCCCACTCGGGGTACGCGCCGGCCTCAATGGCGTCGTAGAGGTCCCGGCGGTGGAAGTCCGGGTCCATGCCGCTCAGCATCTGGGCTTCCTCCCAGGTGAGGGAGTGCACGCCCAGCTTCGGCTTCCAGTGGAACTTGGCCAGCGCCGTCTCCCCGGCCTCGTTGACGAGGCGGAAGGTGTGGACGCCGAAGCCCTCCATGGTCCGGTACGACCGCGGAATGCCCCGGTCGGACATGTTCCAGAGGGCGTGGTGCTGCGCCTCGGTGTGCAGCGAGACGAAGTCCCAGAAGGTGTCGTGAGCGCTCTGCGCCTGCGGGATCTCGCGGTCCGGGTGCGGCTTGGCGGCGTGGATGATGTCGGGGAACTTGATCGCGTCCTGGATGAAGAAGACCGGCATGTTGTTGCCGACCAGGTCGAAGGTGCCCTCGTCGGTGTAGAACTTCGTCGCGAAGCCGCGGGTGTCGCGAACCGTGTCGGCCGAACCGCGCGAACCGAGCACGGTGGAGAACCGCACGAAGACCTCGGTCTCCCGACCCTTCTTGAGGAAGCCGGCCCTCGTGACCGCCTCAGCGGTGCCGTACGCGGTGAACACACCGTGCGCACCGGCGCCACGGGCGTGCACGACGCGCTCCGGAATGCGTTCGTGATCGAAATGCGTGATCTTCTCGCGCAGATGGTGGTCCTGGAGCAGCACCGGGCCTCGCGGACCGGCCTTGAGCGAGTGGTCGGTGTCGCGCAGCCGCGCCCCCTGCGCGGTCGTGAGGTAGGCGCCCTGCTGACCGTTCGCGATCGTCGGCGCGCCGGTTTCCGCGCCGGTCGGCGTACGGGTCTGCGGTGCCCCCTGTTCCGGCTTCGGCGGCAGCGGGTCGTGCGGCGTCGTCGGTTCCTCGACGGTCGGTGGCGCGCTTCCCGGTGCGCCGGGGACCTCCGGGGTCAGGGCATCGGCGATCTTTCCTGAGGCTGTCTTCACGGCGTTCTTGACCGCCTCGGCGGGCTTGCTTGAATCCACTGGACGAACCTCTCCATGGTGCGTGTGCGGGCGGGCGCTTGCCCTGCTACCCCTGGTCAGGGGGTCGAAACCCAACCGATCCCGGCATCCGTCGCCGGGACTGGTGATTTCACCGATGCGTGGATCGGCGGAGAGGCTAAAACTGACGCACGTCGATATCCCTCGACTTTAGGGAGTGCCCGACGTGTCGTCACCAACCACCACCCGTCCCCGTTCCATCGCTGCCCGAGCAGCCCGGTTCGCGCTGGCTGCCACCCTGGTCGCCGGCGGCGTCCTGACCGGCTCGACCGGCGCCGCACAGGCCGCGGGTCCGTACGAGCGCGGCCCCGCCCCGACCACCGCGATCCTGGAGGCCAGTCGCGGTCCGTTCGCCACGTCCTCACAGAACGTGTCGTCGCTCAGCGTCACCGGCTTCGGCGGCGGCGTCATCTACTACCCGACCAGCACCAGCGAGGGCACCTTCGGCGCCATCGCCATCTCGCCCGGCTACACCGCCGCCTGGTCCAGCATCAGCTGGCTCGGGCCGAGGCTCGCCTCGCATGGGTTCGTGGTGATCGGCATCGAGACCAACAGTCGGCTGGACCAGCCGGACAGTCGGGGCCGGCAGTTGCTCGCCGCGCTGGACTACCTCACCCAGCGCAGCTCGGTGCGCACCCGGATCGACAGCAGCCGCCTCGCGGTGGCGGGCCACTCCATGGGTGGCGGGGGCAGCCTGGAGGCGGCCTCGTCGCGGCCGTCGTTGCAGGCCGCGGTGCCGCTCGCGCCCTGGAACACGGACAAGAGCTGGTCCGAGCTGCGGGTGCCCACACTGATCATCGGTGGCGAGAGCGACACCGTCGCGCCGGTCTCGTCGCACTCGGTGCCGTTCTACAACAGCATCCCGGCCTCCGCCGAGAAGGCGTACCTGGAGCTGAACGGTGCTAGCCACTTCTTCCCGCAGACGACGAACACGCCGACCGCGCGGCAGATGGTCGCCTGGCTGAAGCGGTTCGTCGACGACGACACCCGCTACGAGCAGTTCCTCTGCCCGGGCCCGAGCGGCTCGCAGATCCAGGAGTACCGCAACACCTGCCCCAGCGCCTGACCGTGGTCCCGGGGCGGTCGCCAGTGGCGGCCGCCCCGTCCGCCTGCGGGAGACGAGGCATTGAAGGTCTTGACGCGGTACCCGAGAAACGTACACTGCGAGTGTAAATAACACCCGCCACGACAGAGGGATGGGTGATGGAGCGCGGCCTCGAACTGCACCACATCGGCGTCCGTTTCGGCGGCCTCACCGCCCTCGACGACGTCTCACTGCAGGTGCCACCCAACCGGGTGGTGGGCGTGATCGGGCCCAACGGCGCCGGCAAGACCACACTGTTCAACGTGATCTGCGGCTTCGTCGCGCCGGAAACGGGTTCGCTCACCCTCGACGGCCAACCGCTGCGACCACGGCCGCACCGGCTGACCCGGCTCGGCATCGCCCGAACCCTGCAGGGCACCGGGCTCTTCGCCGGGCTGACCGTGCTGGAGAACGTGATGACCGGCGCCTCGCACTCCGCCCGTGCGGGCTTCCTCCCGGCGCTGCTCGGGCTGCCAGCCAGCGACCGCGACGAGCGCCGGCTTCGCCGGCACGCCCTGGACATCCTGGACGATCTGGGGATCGCCGGGCACGCCGAGGCCGCGCCGACCACGCTGCCGTTCGCCGTACGCCAACGGGTCGCCCTGGCCCGCGCGCTCGCCGCCCGACCCCGGCTGCTCCTGCTCGACGAACCCGCCGGTGGCCTCGGCGGCGACGACATCGCCGAGCTGGCCGAGCTGGTCCGGCAACTGCCCCGGCGGGACGCCGACCCCTGTGCGGTGCTCCTGGTCGAGCACCACATGGACCTGGTGATGGCCGTCTGCGACGAGCTCGTGGTGCTCGACTTCGGCCGGGTCATCGCCGCCGGCACGCCGGACGAGATCCGCGACAACCCGGCGGTCACCGACGCCTACCTCGGCACCGCGGTCGAGGAGGCCGCGTGAGCGGGGCGGACCTGCTCGTCGTGCGCGGGTTGGTGGCTGGTTACGGCGCCGCGCCCGTGCTGCAGGCCATCGACCTCACCGTCCCGGCGGGCACGATCGCCGCGGTCGTCGGTGCCAACGGCGCCGGCAAGACCACCCTGCTGCGTGCGCTCTCCGGCATGATCCGCCCGACGGCGGGCCAGGTGCTCCTCGGCGGGGAGGACCTCCGCGGTACGCCCGTGGAGAAGCTCGTCCGGCGCGGCATGGCGCACGTGCCGGAGGGGCGGGGCGTGATCAGCGAGCTGACGGTCGACGAGAACCTGCGGCTCGGCGGGTTGTGGCGGCGCGACCGGGCCGACGCCGGTCGTGCCCTCGACGAGGTCTACCAGCTCTTCGAGCCGCTCGCCCGGCGTCGCCGGCACCTCGGGCACCAGCTCTCCGGCGGTGAGCGGCAGATGCTCGCGCTCGGCCGGGCCCTGGTCGGCCGACCTCGCCTGCTGCTGCTCGACGAGCCGTCGCTCGGCCTGGCGCCGCGGGTCGTCGCCCGGACCATGGCCCTCATTCGCCAACTGCGCGACCGTACCGGCCTGACCGTGTTGCTGGTCGAGCAGAACGTCCGCAGCGCACTCGCCGTCGCCGACCAGGGCGTCGTGATGTCCCTCGGCCGGGTGGTGATCGCCGCCCCGGCGACGAAGCTGCGTGACGACGACGACCTGCGCCACGCGTACCTCGGTTTCTGACCACACCTCGTCCCCCGGAGGGAGGACTGTTGGACCGCTTCGTCTTCCTCACCATCGACGGCCTGTCCCGGGGCGCGGTGTACGCCGCGTTCGCGCTGGCCCTGGTGCTCATCTGGCGGGCGGCGCGGGTCGTCAACTTCGCCCAGGGGGCGATGGCCGTCGCCGCCGCGTACGTCGCGTTCACCGTGTCTGCCGCGACCGGCTCGTACTGGCTGGGCTTCGTGGTCGCGATCGTCGCCGGCCTGCTGCTCGGTGCGCTGGTGGACCGTGTCGTGATGCGGCACGTCGACCACGCCTCACCGCTCAACCCCGTGATCGTCGCGCTCGGGTTGGTGCTGTTGATCCAGGCCGTGCTGGGCATGGTGTACGGCAACGAGTTCCGCCCCGCCGAGGCGCCGTTCAGTCGGTCCGCCCTCACCGTGGGCGGGGTCGCCGTGCTGTCGCCGTACGACCTGTTCGTCTTCGCCACGATCGGGGTGGTGGTCAGTGGTCTGGCCTGGCTGTTCGCTCGTACCGCGGTCGGGCTGCGGATGCGCGCGGCGGCCTTCGCCCCCGAGGTCTCGCGGCTGCTCGGGGTCAACGTCGGAGGCATGTTGACTCTCGGTTGGGCGCTGGCCTCCGGTGTGGGTGCGTTGGCCGCCATGCTGGTCATTCCGACCGAGCTGGGCCTGCACCCGCACGCGATGGACCTGGTGTTCGTCTCGGCGTTCACCGCGGCGGTGGTCGGCGGGTTGGACAGTCCACCGGGGGCGGTGGTCGGCGGCCTGGTGGTGGGTTTGCTGCTCTCCTACGTGAGCGGATATGCCGGCAGTGACCTCACGCCGCTCGCGGTGCTGGTCCTGCTGCTGGCGGTGCTGCTGGTCCGGCCCGGTGGGCTGTTCGCCCCGGTCGCGGCGAGGCGGGTGTGAGCGCCACGAGGGCGGCCCTGCCGCCGAAGAGCCGGCAGGCCGACGCCGCTGACCGACCGTTCGACCGTCGACGCGGCTCCACCCTGCTGCGCCACCTCGCGGTGGTGCTCGCCGTCGGCCTGCTGCTGGTGGCGGTCAGCTACGCCGTTGAGCCGTTCCGCAACTTCCAGCTCGCCACCGTGGCCGCCTATCTCTGCGCGACCGCTGGGCTGACGGTCCTCACCGGGCTCAACGGTCAACTGTCGCTCGGGCACGGCGCGTTGATGGCCACCGGGGCGTACACCGTGGCTCTGTGCCAGAACGCGTTCGCCGACCGGGGGATGACCGGCGGCTGGCTGTTGCCGCTCTCGCTGGGCGCCGCGATCCTTAGCACGGTCGCGGTCGGCGCGGTGGTCGGTGTGGCCGCGGCCCGGCTCCGCGGCCCCTACCTGGCCGGGGTCACCCTCGCGGTGGCCGTCGTCGTGCCGGCGCTGGCCGTCACCTTCGACGGCGTCTTCAACGGCGAGCAGGGGCTGTCGGTGCCGGTGGAGCCACCGCCGATAGCGCTCGGCCCGTACTTCCCCTACGAGCGGTGGCAGCTCTGGCTGACCGGCGCGGCGACCCTGCTCGCCCTGCTGCTGTTGGCCAACCTGATCCGCAGCCGTTACGGGCGCACGTTCCGGGCGGTCCGTGACGACGAGGTAGCCGCCCGCCTCGCCGGCATCCACATCGCCCGCACCCAGGTCCTCGCATTCGTGGTCAGTGCCGCCACCGCCGGGCTCGGCGGCGCGTTGCTGGCGGTCCTCGCGCAGAGCGTCTCGCCCGGGGCGTTCTCGCTGACCCTGTCGCTCTTCCTGCTGATGGCCGTGGTGATCGGCGGCCTCGGTCGTCTCACCGGGGCGCTGTGGGGGGCCGTCCTGCTGGTCGCCCTGCCCGACCTCACCCATTCCGCGACCGAGCTGCTCACCCTCTCGCCCGCGGTGGCACAGCGGCTGGAAGGCAACCTCCCGCTGGCGATCTTCGGAGCCACGCTGATCGTCGTGATGATCGCCGCGCCCGGCGGCGTGCAGGGTCTGCTGTCGCGCCTCGGTCGGGCCCTGCTGGCCCGGTGGCCGGCGCGGCGTTCCTGAGCTGTCCTCGGCCCGGCCTCGGCCGGGCGCTCCACCACCACACCGTTCCCCCAAGAAACCGGACCGAGAAAGGTCGGTGTCACCCATGCACCGTATGACACAACGTGGTCTCGCGATCGCCAGCACCATCGCCCTGTTGGTCGCCGCCGCTGGTTGCAGCGGTGACGACGGCTCCGGCACCGGTGGAGCATCGGTGCCGGGCGTCACCGCCACCGAGATCGTCGTCGGCACACACATGCCGCTCACCGGGCCGGCCTCGGCCGGCTACTCCAAGATCGCTCCGGCGACGAAGGCGTACTTCGACTACGTCAACGCCAACGGCGGTGTGCATGGTCGGAAGATCACTTACAAGATCATGGACGACGGCTACAACCCGGCGAACACCCAGCAGGTGGTCCGTCAGCTCGTCCTGCAGGACAAGGTCTTCGCCATCCTCAACGGCCTCGGGACGCCGACGCACACCGGTGTGCTCGACTTCCTCAAGAGCAACCGGGTGCCAGACCTCTTCGTCGCCTCCGGCAGCCGCAGCTGGGACCAGCCGGACAAGTATCCGGGCACGTTCGGGTTCAACCCGGACTACACGGTGGAGGGCAAGATCCTCGCCACCTACGCCAAGACCAACCTGGCCGGTCAGAAGGTCTGCTTCCTCGGCCAGGACGACGACTTCGGCCGCGACAGCCTGGCCGGCGTGGAGAAGGTGCTCGGCGCCGGGGGCGTGGCGGTGAAGCAGACGTACGTCACCAGCAACACCAACGTGGCGCCGCAGATCGGCGCGTTCAAGGCGGCCGGATGCAAGGTCGTCGTGCTGGCCACCGTGCCCGGCTTCACCGCGCTCTCCATCGGCACCGCCGCGCGGCTGGGCTTCAAGCCGCAGTGGCTGGTGTCCAACGTCGGCGCCGATCAGCCGACCCTGGCCAAGCAGCTCGGAGCCGCCGCTCCGCTGCTGGAGGGCGTGGTCGGCACCAACTACCTGCCGATGCAGAACGACACCGCCAACCCGTGGATCCAGCTCTTCACGAAGATCAACAAGTCGCACAACGGGGACGCGCCGTTCGACGGCAACACCGTCTACGGCATGTCGGTCGGCTACCTGTTCGTGCAGGTGCTGCTCGCCGCCGGCAAGGACGTCACGCGGGAGAAGGTGCTCCAGGCCGTGCAGAAGGGCGGCTTCCAGGGCCCCGGGCTGGCACCACTGCGCTTCTCGGCCACTGACCACTCCGGGTACGGCGGGCAGCGCCTGAGCCGGGTGAGCGGGGGAGTGCAGACCTACTTCGGGCCGACGTACGAGACCGACGAGGCCGACGGGCCGGTCACCGAGTACACCGCCGCCCCGGTCGCGCCGCCGGCGAACGGGGTGCCGACCGTCTCCTGAGAACCCGTACACCCGACGTCCGACCGGGCGTGGTCGCGTCTGACCACGCCCGGTCGGACGGCTGCGCCCGCTCGTAGGGCGCCGCGCGGTCAGGGGTCGAAGCGTTCATCGGAGACGTTGACCGACACCGATCACTGCTCCTACTATCTGCACTGTGGATGCATATTCGGGACGGCTCGTGGATCGTGTCGCCATCGTCACCGGCGCCAGTCGGGGGATCGGCCTGGCCATCGCCCAACGCCTCGTCGCTGAGGGCGCTCGGGTGGGTCTGACCGGCCGGCGTCCCGAGTCGCTGGCCGAGGCGGTCGCCGCCCTGGGCGGGCCGGCGTGCGCCGTCGCCGTGCCGGGCCGGGTCGACGACCCGGAGCATCGAGCCGTTGCGGTGCGACAGGTCAGCGCCGCGTTCGGGCCGGTGGACCTCCTGGTCAACAACACCGGCATCAACCCGGTACACGGACCGCTGGTCGAGCTGGACCTGGCCGCGGCCCGCAAGATCCTCGACGTCAACCTGGTCGCCACACTCGGCTGGGTGCAGGAGGTCTGCGCCGCCGGCATGACCGAGCGGGGCGGCTGCGTCGTCAACGTCTCGTCGATCGCCGGGCTCGGCCCGTCGCCCGGCATCGCCTTCTACGGGGTGAGCAAGGCCGCGCTCAACCACCTCACCGCCAGCCTCGCGGTGGAGCTGGGGCCGACGATCCGGGTCAACGCCGTCGCCCCCGGCGTGGTGAAGACCCGCTTCGCCGCCGCCCTCTACGAGGGGCGGGAGGATGAGGTCGCCGCGCGGTATCCGCTCGGGCGTCTCGGTCTGCCGCCGGACGTGGCGGGCGTGGTCGCCTTCCTGGCCTCCGACGACGCCACCTGGATGACCGGGCAGACCATCGTCTGCGACGGCGGCGTCTCGCTGACCGGCCGGGCCGGATGACGGCGTCGGCGGTCGGTCCGGGTCCGCTGATCACCGCCTGTCTAGACTCGGCGGTGCGTCGGGAAGCGTCGTGGCGGTGAGGAGGCGGGGGCGGATGGACGGGGTCGAGGTCGTGAGCCGGGTCGACGGGCGCACCGCCCGGGCCGAGCGCACCCGCGTGGCCATCGTCGAGGCGCACCTCGCGCTCATCTCCGAGGGTGACCTCCGCCCGACCGGAGAACGCATCGCCGAGCGGGCCGGCATCTCGCTGCGGACGCTCTGGACCAACTTCAAGGACATGGAGACGCTCTTCGAGGCCAGCGGCGCGGAGGTGCTCCGCCAGCAGGACGCCGCCTACCGGCCGATCCCAGCCGGGCTGCCGCTGGTGAAGCGGGTCGACGCGTACTGCCGGCAACGGGCCCGGCTGCTCCAGCTCATCACGCCGTCGGCGCGGGCCGCCCAGATGCGGGAGCCGGTCTCCGACCAGCTGCACCGCAATCGCCTCAAGCACATCGACCGGGTCCGCGACGAGGTCGAGGAGCTCTTCGCCGTCGAGCTGGCCCAGGCCGGTCGGGGTCGGGAGCAGCTGCTCAACGCCCTGGTGGCGGCCAGCATGTGGCCGGCCTGGTCGATGCTGCGCTACGGCCTCGGGCTGGGCGTGGACCAGGCCCGCGCGGTGATGACCCGGACGGTCGGCGCCCTGCTGGCCGAGGTCGCGGCCGACTGATTCCCGCCCGGCCCGATATCGCCTCCTCTTTCCATCCGGTTTCCGATAGGTGACACTGGATGCATGGTTACTGCATCAAGAGTGCAATTAACCGTGCTGCGCGGCCGGGACGACGAGTGCCGGGCGATCCGCACCCTGCTCGACGGCGCGACCGCCGGCGGCGGCGCCCTGCTGCTACACGGCGAACCGGGTTCGGGCCGGACGGCGCTGGTCGACTACGCCCACCGGCACGCCGAGAGTCGCACCGTGCTCGCCGGGACCGGGCTCGCCGAGGAGGCCGTCCTCCCGTACGCCGGCCTGCAACGCCTGCTCGACCCGGTGCTCGACCGGGACGCCGCCCTGCCGGACGAGCAGCGCCAACTGCTGCGGCGCGCGTTGGCCGGGGAGCGCTGCC
Source organism: Micromonospora sp. NPDC005291 (assembly GCF_040607415.1). Lineage (NCBI taxonomy): Bacteria > Bacillati > Actinomycetota > Actinomycetes > Micromonosporales > Micromonosporaceae > Micromonospora > Micromonospora sp. NPDC005291. The sequence continues at coordinate 32,665 of NZ_JBEXGR010000030.1, read as the reverse complement.
CGGCCGACCGTCAACTGACGCTGTCGATGGCGGTGCTCGGGTTGCTCGCCGCAACCGCCCGGGACCGTCCGCTGCTCGCCACCATGGACGACGTCGACCGAGGTGACCCGCAGACCGCGCAGGTGCTGGCCTTCGTGGCCCGCCGTCTGCGGCATCTGCCGGTCGCCGTCCTGCTCACCGCGGACGTCACCGTCGCGGTCGACGGGATACCGGCGCACCGACTCCGGCCGCTCGACGCGCGGGACAGCGTCGCCGTCCTCACCGACCGGCTGCCCGAGTGCCCCGCCGCGCCGGTCGCGGCCACACTCGCGGTGGTCGGCGGCGGCAACCCGCAGGCCCTGGTAGATCTCGCCGAAGTGCTCAGCCCGGGGCAGTGGCGGGGTGAGGAGCCGCTGCCCGCCGCGCCACCGGCCGACGGTGCGCTGGGCCGTGCGTACCGGGCCCGGCTGGACCGGTTGCCACCGGACACCCGGCGGATGCTGCTGCTCGCGGCGCTCGACGAGGACGGTGAGCCGGGCACGCTGATCCGGGCGGCGGGAGTCGCCGGCAGCGAGGTCGAGGCGCTGGCCCCGGCGGAGGTCGCCGGCCTGGTCCGGGTGGAGCCGCTGGGCGTCACGTTCCCCCAACCGTTGGTTCGCGCGATGATCGCGTCGAGCGCGACGCTGGCCGAGCGGCGCGCGGCCCACCGGTTGCTCGCCGGGGTGCTGGGCTCGGACGGGCAGCGGTTGCGCCGGGCGATGCACCTCGCCGCCGCGGCGGCGGATGCCGACCCGGCCCTCGCCGCCGAGCTGGAGGAGGCAGCGGTCGACGGAGCCGGGGGTTGGGCCACCGCGTCGGCGGCGCTGCGGTGGGCCGCCGAGCTGAGCGACCAGCCAATCCAGGCTGCCGCCCGCCTGCAGACCGCCGCCCACTACGCCTGGGCCGGGGGGCAACCGGACCAGGCCCGGTTGCTGCTCGACCGCCTCCGTGCCGTGTCCACGGATCCGGTCGTCGAGGGCCGCGCCGATCTGCTGCGCGGTGAGTTGGAGCTGCGGTGCGGCGTCGCGTCGGGTGCGTCGGCCACGTTGCTGACCGCCGCTGGATCGGTGGCCGGTGCCGACCGCGCCCTGGCGTTGGCCGGGCTGGTGCGGGCCGGCGAGGCCGTCTGCTTCGCCGGTGACCAGTACCGGTACGCCGAGGTCGGCCGCCGGGCGTTGGCGTTGCGACGCCCGAGCGACCGGCCGGCCATGGAGCTGATGAGTTGTCTGGTCGCCGGGGTGGCGGCGACCCTGCGGGGCGACCACGAGCGGGCCGGGCCCGCGCTGCGCCGCGCCGTCGTGCTGGGCGGCCGGCTGACCGGGTCGGCGCTGACACCCACCGCGCTCACCTGCGCGGCGGCGGCCGGCCTGCTGGTGGCCGTGGACGGCGCGGCGCACCGGCTCGCCGAGCGTGCCGTCGGTTTGGCGCGGGAGCGGGGCGAGCTGTCCATGCTGCCCCGGGCACTGGAGTTGCGCGCAATCGCCGAGTACTGGCTGGGCCGGCACGAGGCGGCGGCGGAGACGTCCCGCGACGGGCTGCGGGTCGCCCGCGCCACCGGTCAGGTCAACTGCGCCAACGTCCACCTGGGCATGCTCGCCGTGCTCGCCGCGATGCGGGCCGATCGGGCCACCAGCCTGCGGCGGATCCGCGAGATCGGCGACGCACCGACGCCGGGCAGCCGTCCACACGCGCTCGCCGGGTGGGCCCTGGCGGTGCTCGACCTGGTCGACGGCCGGCACGCCGAGGCCGCGGACCGGCTCGCGTCGCTGGCCCGGCTCGGCACCGGTCGGGGTCAGGTCCTCGTGCAGGTGATGGCCACCCCGTACCTGGTGGAGGCGGCGGCGCACCTGGCGCACCGACCGGCGGCGACGGCCGCGCTCGCCGTGTTCGACAGGTGGGCCAGCAGCACCGTGAGCCCACTGCGCCGGGCCCTGTCCGCCCGGTGCCACGCGTTGCTCGCTCCCCGGGGCAGCGCCGAGGCCGAGCGGGAGTTCCAGACGGCGCTGCGGCTGCACCCGACGGAGGCCGGCGCGTTCGAGCGGGCCCGTACGGAGCTGCTCTTCGGCCAGGAGCTGCGCCGCAGCCGACGCCCCCGCGACGCGCGGGCGCACCTGCATCAGGCCCGCGAGATGTTCACCCTGCTCGGGGTGGCGTGCTGGGCTGAGCAGGCCACCACCGAGCTGCGCGCGGCCGGGGAGTCGATCGGCTCGCCGGACCTGCCGGCGGCGCGGCTGCTGACGGGCCAGCAACTGCGGATCGCCGAGTTGGTCGCGGAGGGCGCCACCAACCGGGAGATCGCCGCCCGGATGTTCCTCTCCACCCGTACGGTCGATCACCACCTGCGCAACGTGTTCCACCGGCTCGGCATCCGCTCGCGCACCGAGTTGGCCCGCGCGTTCGCCGCCGAACGGCAGGTCGGGCTGGCCTCCGAGTGGTGACCGTCCGGTCTGGACGGCTTAAACTATCACCGCTAGTTTAAGCGTCATGGAGCTCACCCTCTCCGCCGAGCAGGCCGCGGTCCGCCAACTGGCCGCCGAGTTCGCCGACCGGGAGCTGCTGCCGCACGCAGCCGCCTGGGATCGGCGCGAGTCAGTCGACCCCGCCATCGTCGCCATGCTCGGCGACCTCGGCTTTCTGGGGCTGACCATCGCTGAGGCCGACGGCGGTTCCGGGGGCGACCACCTCGCGTACTGCCTGGTCCTGGAGCAGCTCGGCCGGGGCGACTCGGCCGTGCGCGGCATCGTCTCGGTGTCACTCGGCCTGGTCGCCAAGTCGATCGCCGCCCACGGGTCGGCCGCACAGCGGGCCGAGTGGCTGCCCCGGCTCTGCGCCGGCGCCGCACTCGGCTGCTTCGCGCTGACCGAGCCGGACAGCGGCTCGGACGCGGCAGCGCTGCGGACCCGCGCGGTCCGCGACGGCGCCGACTGGCTGCTCACCGGCACGAAGACGTTCATCACCAACGGCACCACCGCCGACGTCGCGCTGGTCTTCGCCCGCACCGGCGGCCCCGGGCACCGAGGCATCACCGCGTTCCTGGTTCCCGGCGACAGCCCGGGGCTGACCCGGCGGGAGATCCACGGCAAGCTGGGCCTGCGCGGTCAGGCCACCGGCGAGCTGCGCTTCGACGAGGTACGCGTGCCCGATACCGCCCGCCTCGGCGACGAGGGCGCCGGCTTCCGCCTGGCCCTGGCCACCCTCGCCAAGGGCCGGATGTCGGTCGCCGCCGGCTCGGTCGGCATCGCTCAGGGCTGCCTCGACGCCGCAGTCGGCTACGCCGGGCAGCGGACCCAGTTCGGCAAGCCGATCGCCGCCCACCAGCTCGTTCAACAACTGCTCGCCGCCATCGCGGTGGACACCGCCGCCGCCCGGTTGCTGGTGTGGCAGGTCGCCGACCTGATCGACCGCGGCCAGCCGTTCGCCACCGAGGCGTCGATGGCCAAGCTCTTCGCCAGCGAGGCCGCCGTCCGTGCGGCCAACAACGCGGTCCAGGTGTTCGGGGGGTACGGCTACATCGACGAATATCCGGTCGGCAAGTACCTGCGTGATGCCCGGGTCGCCACGCTCTACGAGGGCACCAGCCAGATCCAGCAACTCCTCATCGGACGCGCGCTCACCGGCGTCAATGCCTTCTAGCTTCAAGGAGATCTGGCATGAGAGTCTTCACCTCGTTCGACGAGTTGGCCGCTGCCGTCGGCGAGACCCTCGGGCCCGGTCCGTGGCAGCGCATCGAGCAGAGCCGCGTCGACCTCTTCGCCGACGCCACCGACGACCACCAGTGGATCCATCTCGACCCGGCCCGGGCCGCCGCAGGGCCGTTCGGCGGGACGATCGCCCACGGGTACCTGACCCTGTCGCTGCTGCCGGCGCTGGCCGGCCGGCTCTACCGGGTCGACGGGGTGGCGATGGGGGTCAACTACGGGCTGAACCGGGTGCGTTTCCCGGCCCCGGTCCGGGTCGGTGCCGCCGTCCGGGCCACTGCCACCATCGCCGAGGTGTCGCCGGTGAGCGGTGGCGTGCAGCTGGTCGCGGTGGTCACCGTGGAGAGCGACAGCGGTGGCAAGCCCGTCTGTGTAGCCGAGACCGTGAGTCGACTCTACCGAGCCACCGGTCGATGATCGCGTAGTTCGTGTGCGCACCGGTGGACGTTGTGCCGGCGGCTAGACGTTGCGGAAGGAGTTCCGGAACTTGCGGCGGCCCGACTCTCCTGAAACTCCGCCGCCGGTGCGTCACCGCTTCGCTGTCGCACGATATGAGGCACTGCCTGGGCAGCTCTGTCTTGCCGGGTTCGCCGGCCTGGTCCACGTCTCGTTAAACTTCCGGAAATTGTTGCTCGTCGATGAGCGGCGCTGACATACTCCACATCCATCGGAGTCGATGATCGTGGGTATGCGCCTCATCCCGGGCGCCTTTCCGTGCGCGGTTTCGACCCGGTGCCCCACCACCGCTGGGGCGGTGCGTCAGATGCCCCGCCCCGGGCCTCACGGAAGGAAAAGACATGATCGAGAGGTGCCACGGGGAGACCCTCCGACGAACGGGCCCCCGAGCGCGTACGGCGATCGTCCTCGCCGCTGCGGGTCTGCTCGCCGCAACGAGCGCCGCGTTCCTGCCCGGCGCGGCGAGCGCCGGAACGACCCTGGGCGCGTCCGCCGCTGAGAAGGGTCGGTATTTCGGTACGGCGGTGGCCGCAAGCAGGCTTTCCGATAGCGCGTACACCACGATTTTGAACCGTGAGTTCAACATGGTGACGCCTGAGAACGAGATGAAGATTGACGCCACCGAGCCGCAGCAGGGTCAGTTCAGCTACGGTGCGGCGGAGCAGATCGTGAACCACGCGCGCAGTCGGGGGATGAACGTGCGCGGTCACACCCTGGCCTGGCATTCGCAGCAGCCGGGGTGGATGCAGAACATGAGTGGTAGTGCGTTGCGGCAGGCGATGCTCAATCACGTGACGCAGGTGGCCACGCATTTCCGGGGTCAGGTGGTGGCGTGGGATGTGGTGAACGAGGCGTTCGCCGATGGCAGTTCGGGTGGCCGTCGTGACTCGAACCTCCAGCGGACGGGTAACGATTGGATCGAGGCGGCGTTCCGGGCCGCGCGTGCCGCGGATCCGGGTGCGAAGCTCTGTTACAACGACTACAACACGGACAACTGGACGCATGCGAAGACGCAGGGTGTCTACAACATGGTGCGGGACTTCAAGTCTCGTGGTGTGCCGATCGACTGTGTGGGTTTTCAGTCGCACTTCAACAACGACTCGCCGTATGTGAGTAACTACCGGACCACGTTGTCGAGTTTCGCCGCGCTCGGTGTGGATGTGCAGGTCACCGAGTTGGACATTCAGGGTGCGTCGGCGGCCACGTACCGCAGTGTGGTGGAGGACTGTTTGGCGGTTGCCCGGTGCAACGGGATCACGGTGTGGGGTATCCGGGACAGTGACTCGTGGCGGGCGTCGCAGACCCCGTTGCTGTTCACCAGCGGTGGCGCGAAGAAGCCGGCGTACGACGCCGTCCTCGCCGCACTCAACAGCGGCACCCCGGTTCCGACGACCCCTCCGCCCACGACCCCCGCGCCGACGACCCCTCCGCCCACGACCCCTCCGCCCACGACTCCGCCGCCCAGCGGCGGTTGCACCGCGACCCTGCAGGACAGCACGCGGTGGGGCGACCGCTTCAACAGTCAGGTGACCGTCAGTGGGGCCAGCAACTGGACCGTCGTGGTGGCAGTCACCCCGCCACAGAAGGTGTCGAACACCTGGAACGGCAGCCCGAGCTGGGACACCAGCGGAAACGTCATGACCATGCGGTCGAACGGCAGCGGCAACGTCTTCGGCTTCACCACCATGGCCAACGGCAACTGGAGTCGCCCGCAGGTGCGATCCTGCACCGTCTCCTGAGCACCACCACCACCGCACACTGATGGGGCGGCGACCGATCCCGTCGTCGTCCCATCATCTTTCCGGGCCGGGGCAGAGGGCAGGGTTCGCGCGCTGCGGCCTCGATCGGCTGCCTCTCAGGTTGCGGGTGCCGGTTCGGCGGGCCGGGGGGTAAAGAAGCGGACCATGTCTTCCGCCGCGGTGGGGGAGAGCATCATCGACTGGACTCGCGCGGACATCTCGGCGATCGCCTGGATCCTGGTGAACATCGCCTCCTCGTACGTCCGGATCGCCGAGTGCGGGTCGGCGGGGTTGGCGGCGAGTTGGCCGGCCAGTTCGGCGGCGTCGAGCATGGCCTGGTTGGCACCCTCGCCGACCGGCGGCATGAGGTGCGCGGCGTCACCGATGAGAGTGATGCCCGGTCGGCTGGACCAGCGCGTACCGATGGGCATCGCTTCGATCCTGCGTGGCGTCACCGTGTCGTCGCTGGCCTCGATGAGCGCGGTGAGGCGGGGGGCCCAGCCGCCGAACATGTCGAGCAGGACACGCTTGTCGCGGTACGTATCGACATGGCGGTCCTCTGCGCGCAGCGAGATCCCGACGCGGATGCTGCCATCGCCCATGCGTTGCGCTGACAGGATCTGATTCACGCCGACGCACCACAGGTTTCCGGGGCCGACCAACTCGGCGAGATCCGGATGGCGCCGGTCGACGTCGCTGATGTTCAGCTCAACGAGGGTGGCCACATAGGACATCTCCACGTCGGTCAGCAGCGGCCGGACGAGCGAGCGCGCGCCGTCCGCGCCGATGAGGATGTCGCAGTCGATGTGGTGGCCGCCGTCGAACGTCAGTTTCCAGCCTCCGTCAGGTCGTGGCGTCGCCGCGACAAGCCGGTGCCGCCACGTAACCGCCTCGCTGGGAAGCGAATCGAGCAGAAGATCGCGCAGTACCCTCCGGTCGATCTCGGGACGGCCGGAGAATGAGCCGGGTTGCGGCTTGTGGTGCACCAGGGTTCGTCCGGCCGGGTCGAGGATGCGATGTTCCTCGCCCTCGGGCCGCGCCTCAGACCGGAACCGGCCGGCGAGGCCCGCCTCGGCCAGGGCCTGTTGCCCGGACTCCGGGTGCAGGTCGAGAGTGCCGCCCTGCGATCGCGCGGATCGGCTTGCCTCGCGCTCGTACACCACCGCGTCGATGCCGTGTCGATGAAGGATTCGTGCCAGCGTCAGGCCGCCAAGGCCGCCACCGGCGATCGCGATTCGCATCTTCGTCTCCTTAGCGTACACTGTATTGGTGGATACACCGTACGGTAGCGCACCGAAGCCCGTCTGGGAACGGCCCGAACCTCAGTCGCGGGCGGCGCCGGTGCCGTTGAGCCGCGAGAAGATCGCCGCTGCGGCGATCCGGCTTGCCGACGCACACGGCCTCGACGGCCTGTCGCTTCGCAAGATCGCCAAAGAGCTCGGTGTCGGTCCGATGCGGCTCTACGACTATGTGACCAACAGATCCGAACTGCTCGATCTGATGGTCGACGTCGTCTACGCCCGGATCGCCGAGGTCAGCCAGCACTCCGAGTGGCGCGCCACGGTGCTGGCCGTTGCCCACGCGACCCGTGCCGCCGCCCTTGACCATGAGTGGTTTTCCGACCTGCTCGGCGGAAGGCCACACTTGGGACCTCACGCGCTCGCCGTGGGCGAAGCGACCGCGGCGGCGCTGAGCCAGGCCCCCGGTGTGCGAGGCATCGACGATCTCCAGCGGGCTGTGGGTGCCCTCAACGCCGTCATCATCGGAGCGGTCCGCAGAGAGGTCACCGAGCGACGCACCGCCCGTTCCGCCGGCACCGATGAGGCCGCCTGGCAGGCCAGCCTCGGCCCCTACCTCACCCGCATGTTGAAAACCGGCAGGTACCCCACCGTCGCCCGGCTCGTCATCGACGGCGCCCACCTCGATGCCGAGGAGACCTTCAACCACAACCTGGCCACCGTGTTGGACGGCATCACCAGCGATCCTCACACGTGAGCAACTGCTCCGAGGCCAGCGGCGATCTGAGGGTGGTGCAAGGGGGGCGGTGCCGGGCCTGTGCTGCCCGGCACCGCGACGGGAGTGTCAGGCGACCGCGCAGGCGGTGCCGTTGAGGGTGAATGCGGACGGCCGGCCGGTGTTGCCGGTGTGGGTCGCCTGGAAGCCGATGTCGACCGAGGTGTTCGCCGCGATCGTCGCGTTGTAGGAGACGTTGCGGGCCGTCACCGCTCCGCTCGACGGGGAGTAGGTGGCGTTCCAGCCACTGGTGATGGTCTGCCCACCCGGCAGCGTGTATGCCAGGGCCCAACCGTTGACCGGTGTGCTGCTCGTGTTGGTCACCGAGACGGAAGCGGTGAGACCGCTGTTCCAGGCGTTGACCGTGTACGCGACGCGGCAGCCGCCGGACGCTGGCGGAGTGGTCGGCGGGGTCGTCGTCGGTGGGGTGGTCGTCGGTGGCGTGGTGGTGGGTGGCGTGGTGGTCGGAGGCGTGTCGCCCCCGATGCTGCCGGGCACCGTCCGGAGCGCGTCGTACCAGGCCACGGCCATCTTCCGGTACCCCGTCGCGTTGGGGTGGACGCCGTCGGCCAGGTCGCTGAGCGTCAGGGCGCGGTACATGTCGACCAGGTGGACGCGTTTGCCGGCCGAGGCCCTCGTCTGCACGAGACCGGGGATCGCCGCGTTGAATCCCCGGACCTGGCTGTCGGCGCCGGACTTCGGGATGATGGTCGCGACGAACACCTCCGCGTTCGGGGCGGTGGTGGTGATCCGGTCGATCAGGGTGGCCAGCCGGGCCGGCGCGCCGGACGTGTCGCCGTACATGTCGTTGGTGCCGATGTGCAGCAGCACGGTCCGAGGGTTCGTGGCCCGCAACCAGTTGACGACGTTGGCGTCGATCTGGGCGATCGTCCAACCGGAATGGCCCTGGTGGTCGTGGTCGCCGAGGCTGGCTGGGCCGTTGAACTGGGAACCGACGAAGTCGATGCGGTAACCGCCGGTCGTGAACCGCTGCCAGAGCTCGATTCGGTAACCGCCGGGGACGTTGAACCCGTCGGTGATCGAGTCACCGAGGGGCATCACGCGTACGCCGCCGTTGGACTCCGCGCTCGCGGGAGCGGTCGCGATCGGTACGGCGGCGACCACGGCGGCGACGGCGGCCAGGGCCGCCCACCACAGACGAGCCCGTCGGGGCCTCGACGTCGCTGCGATGGCGGTAGGTGAGGGAGGGGCGGGATGGCCGAGCGTCGAACTGCGCATGGGACTTCCTCTGGTGGTGGAGTGCGCGACAGTAGCGGCTACCGGCGAGATGGATGCCGCCATGACGCGGTACGCGGAGGTGGGCTGCGCGGAACGACCAGGAACCCGGACGTCTTCACTGGTGGTCGTGGCGCTGTATCTGGCACCGGCCATCGAAGGTTGGGCGCGACAGGCCGGTGAGTCGTGGCGGAAGTGTGCCCTGCACCTCGCCTGACGCACCATAGCGTGTTATCGCTAACATCGGCAATGGATCGGTGTTCGACTATGTGACTGCCGCAAGCGGCCAGGCCTGACCGGCGTCGTCTCCCGACCGCCCTCGTGGTCAGTTCCTGGATCCGCGAGCCGGGTGGAGCATCGTGTCGAGCCAGCGCAACTGACGCCGGACATGGATGGCCTCGCCGCCCTCGTGGCCGTTGAACGGATAGACGTGCATCTCCCGCTCGGGCGGGACGAGCCGCCCGGCCGCGGCGCCGTAGTGGTTGTAGGCGGCGAAGCCGGTGCTCGGTGGGCAGACGTTGTCACGTAGGCCAATCCCGAAATGCGCCGGTGCCGTCGCACGCCGCGCGAAGCTCACCCCGTCTACGTAGGACAGTGTGCGCCGCACCGCGTCCTCCGCCTCCCGGTGTACGGCCAGGTAACGGGCGATCTCGCCGTACGGTGCCGCGTCACTGAGCTCGACGGCCCGTCGCATGTCGCAGAGGAACGGGGCGGTCGTCAGCACCGCGCTGAGGTCGTCGACGAGGCCGGCCACCGCCAGGGCGAGGCCGCCGCCCTGGCTGTTACCGACCACGGTGACCCGGCCCCCGTCGACCCCCGGCAGGGCGCGGACCGCCTCGACCGCCCGGACCGCGTCGGTGATCAGACGGCGGTAGTGGTAGTCGCGCGGGTCGAGGATCCCCCAGGTGGCCGGCGAGGGCCCGCCGGGTGCGCCGTGCGGGTCGGCGGTGTCCCCGGCGCCGTGCAGCCCGGCCTGGCCCCGGTTGTCCATCAGCAGATGCGCGTACCCGGCCACCGGCCAGGTCAGCCGCTCATGTGGCAGACCGCGACCACGGCCGTAGCCGGCGTACTCGACGACGGTGGGCAGCGGCTCCGGAACACCCGCCGGGCGGGTGTACCAGGCCCGGACGGGGTCGCCGCCGAAGCCTGCGAACGTGACGTCCCAGGAATCGAGCAGCCGCAGGTCGGTGGGCTCCGGACGAACGTCGACGAGTGCCGGCCGGCCGGAGGCCTCGGCGAGGGTGTCGCGCCAGAACTCGTCGAAGTCGTCGGGTTCGACGACCTCGGGCGCGTACCGCTGGAGCTCGTCGAGGGTGGAGGCAAAGTGGGGCACTGGTCCTCGCAGGGGCCGGGGTCAGCGCGGGTGGGCGGGGGGTGCGGTGCTCTCCCGGACGACCAGCTCGGTCACCAGGTCGATCCGGCTGGTCGCCGGAACATTGCCCCTGGTCAGGTCGAGCAACATCTGGGTGGCGATGCCGGCCATGTCGCGCAACGGCTGGTTGATCGTGCTGAGGGGTGGGTCCGTCCAGGCGGAGAGCGGCAGGTTGTCGTACCCGATGACCGAAAGGTCCTCCGGCACTCGCAGGCCGCACTGGCGGGCGGCCCGGAGCACCCCCATGGCCTGGATGTCGGAACCGGCGAAGATCGCCGTGGGCCGGTCCGGCCGACGTAGCAGTTGCAGGCCGTGGGCGTGCCCGGCACCCGCGGAGAAACTGCCGTAACGGATCAGCTCGCGGTCGACCGAGAGGCCGGCCTCCTCGTGGGCCGACTGGAACCCGGCGGCCCGGGCGCGGCTGCAGAGCATGTCCGGTGGCCCGGAGATCACGGCGATCCGCCGGTGCCCCAGATCCAGGAGGTGCCGGGCGGCGAGCAGGCCGCCGTTCCAGTTGTTCGACCCGACGGTCGGCACGGAGGCCGAGGTCGCGCTGTCGGTGTCGACAACGACGAACGGAATGCCCTGACGCCGCAGGTGCTGTTGCTGGGCCTCGGCCAGGTGGGAGAGGACGAACACCACGCCCAACGGGCGGTCGGCGAGCAACTTGTCCAGCCATCGTGGCGGTGGGCGGTGCGCGCCGTCGAGCTGAGCGACGGACAGCCCGACGCCGGCGGCGGTGGTCACCGCCTCGACGCCGCGCAGGATCTCCATGGCCCAGCCGGTGTCGAACTCGTGGAACACGAGATCGATCCGTCCTCCGCCGGTCGCGGGTCGCCGGGTGCGGCGCTGGTACTGGTGGCGGTCGAGGCTCGCCTCGACCCGGGCCCTGGTGCCGGGGGCGACGTCGCCACGCCCATTGAGGACCTTGGAAACCGTCGCGACCGAGACCCCGACGTCGTTGGCGATGGTCGCGATGGTGGTGGAGGCGGGTGGGTCGAGCGGGCGGAGCTCCGTCATCGCAGCCTCACACAGCATCCGAAAGTTTCGGAAGACCTTAACACGGTCGGTCGGCCACACCACCCGGTGCGACAGCGGGTCTACTCGGTCGCGCGTCCAGATTCGACTCTTGACACGCATCGATGAGGCACTTTAGGTTGCCGAAAAGGTTACGCGGGATTCCGGAAAGTTTCGGATCGTGAAGACGTCCGCCACGGAGCCGGTTCCACGAGGGCACGGGGATGTGGCCGGAGCTAAGGGGTCTTGGCATGAGCAGTCAGTTGCCCGTGGACAACGGCGTCGCGCCGTGGCGCGATCCGCAGTTGTCGCCGACCGAGCGGGCCGAGGCGCTCCTGCCGCTGATGTCGCTGGAGGAGAAGGTCGCCCAGCTCGTCGGTGTCTGGGTTGGTGCCGAGACCTCCGGCGAGGGCGTCGCACCGCACCAGAGCGACATGATCGACAACGTCGCCCCGTGGAGCAGCCTCATCCAGCACGGGCTGGGTCAGCTCACGCGCCCGTTCGGCACCGCACCGGTCGACCCGGTGCTCGGCGCGCGGTCGCTGGCCGCCTCCCAGGCGCAGATCGTGGCCGCCAGCCGGTTCGGCATCCCGGCGCAGGTGCACGAGGAGTGCCTCACCGGGTTCGCGGCGTGGCGGGCCACCGTCTACCCGACCCCGCTGAGCTGGGGCGCGTCGTTCGACCCCGAGCTCGTCGAGGCGATGGCCGACCGGATCGGGCGCTCGATGCGCGCCGCCGGCGTGCACCAGGGGCTCGCCCCGGTCCTGGATGTCACCCGCGACTACCGCTGGGGTCGCACCGAGGAGACGATCGGCGAGGACCCCTACCTGGTGGGGACGACCGGTGCCGCGTACGTGCGGGGCCTGGAGCGGGCCGGCGTGGTGGCCACTCTGAAGCACTTCGCCGGTTACTCCGCCTCCCGCGGCGGACGCAACCTCGCGCCGGTGTCGATGGGTCGTCGGGAGTTGGCCGACGTCATCCTGCCGCCGTTCGAGATGGCCCTGCGCCACGGTGGCGCCCGCTCGGTGATGAACTCCTACGCGGAGATCGACGGCCTGCCCGTCGCCGCCGATGAGTGGCTGTTGACCGGGCTGCTGCGCGACGAGTGGGGTTTCACCGGCACCGTGGTGGCCGACTACTTCTCCGTGCGATTCCTGCAGACCCTGCACGGTGTCGCGGATGGTGCCGGCGACGCCGCCCGGGTCGCTCTGCGGGCCGGGATCGACGTCGAGCTGCCCACCGTGGACACCTTCGGCGCGCCGCTGCTGGAGGCGGTTCGCCGCGGCGAGGTCGACGAGGCGCTGATCGACTGCGCGCTGCGTCGGGTGCTGATCCAGAAGGTCGAGCTCGGCCTGCTCGACGAGGGCTGGCAGGCACTGCCCGACGAGGTGGCGGCCCTGCGCCTCGACGACGAGATCAGCCAGGGCGTCGCCGTACGCCTGGCCCGGGAATCCGTCGTCCTGCTGCGCAACACCGGCGTCCTGCCGCTGCCCGTCGGCGGGCGGGTCGCCCTGGTCGGCCCGGTCGCCGACGACCCGATGGCCATGCTCGGCTGCTACTCCTTCCCCAACCATGTGGGCGTCCACCACAGCGAGTTCGGGCTCGGCCTGGACATCCCCTCGCTGCGCGACGAACTGGCCCGGCGCGTCCCCCTGCTCAGCTACGTGGCCGGCTGCGGCATCACCGGCGACGACACCTCGGGAATCCCGGCCGCGGTCGCCGCAGCCGCCGAAGCCGACGTGTGTGTGCTCGCCGTCGGCGACCGGGCGGGGATGTTCGGCCGGGGCACCTCCGGCGAGGGCTGCGACGCCGCCGACCTGCGGTTGCCCGGTGTGCAGGCCGACCTCGTCCGGGCCGTCCTCGCCACCGGCACTCCGGTCGTCCTGGTGCTGATGACCGGTCGCCCCTACGCGCTCGGCCCGGAGTTCGACGCCGCGGCAGCCGTGGTGCAGGCGTTCTTCCTCGGCCAACTCGGTGGGCAGGCGCTCGCCGAGGTGCTCACCGGCGCGGTGAACCCGTCCGGGCGGTTGCCGGTCAGCGTCCCCCGCGACGCCGGCGGGATGCCGAGCACCTACCTGTCGCCACCGCTCGGTCACCGCAACAAGGTCTCCTCAATCGACCCGACTCCGGCGTACCCGTTCGGCCACGGGCTGAGCTACACCACCTTCGAGTGGTCCGACGCCATCGTGCTCAGGGCGGCGGACGACACGCACGGCGAGCCTGCCGAGCCGGCGGCCTGGCCGGTCGACGGCGAGGTGCGGGTGCGCATCACCGTCGCCAACACCGGTGACCGGGCCGGCACCGAGGTGGTGCAGCTCTACCTGCACGACCCGGTCGCGCAGACCACCCGCCCGGTGGTCCGGCTGGTCGGCTACACCCGGCTGCCGTTGGAACCGGGCGACGTGGCGCACGTGACGTTCGACGTGCCGGCCGACGTCGCGTCGTTCACCGGGCTGTCCGGCCAGCGCATCGTCGAGCCCGGCGAGGTCGAGCTGCGGTTCGGCCGCTCGTGCGGCGACGCGGCGGCGACTCTGTCGCTGCGACTGACCGGCGTCGAGCGCCAGGTCGGCCACCAGCGGGAACTGCTCACGTCGGTGCGGATCGAGCCCCTCGTGGCCGTTCCACACTCCGCGTAGGAGGCCGAGGATGACATCCGAGATGGTACGGCCACCGCCGCCAGCGCCACCCCGTGCTCCGGCGGCGGACCCCAGCCCAGCGCCGCGAGCACCCCGCCGCAGCCGAAGCTGGCGTCACGCGATGCGCCGGGACTGGCAGCTCTACTCGCTGGCCGTCCTGCCGCTGCTGTTTTTCCTGATCTTCCGGTACCTGCCGATGATCGGGAACATCATCGCGTTCCGGCGGTTCAAGCCGGGCGGCAGCATCTTCGGCGAGTACTGGGTCGGGCTGCGGTACTTCCGGATGTTCCTCACGGACCTCACGTTCTGGGAGGTGTTCACCAACACCCTGGTGCTCGGGACGTTGACCCTGCTGTTCTGCTTCCCGTTGCCGATCGTGCTGGCGCTGCTGCTCAACGAGGTGCGCGCCCGCCGGTTCAAGCGGTTCGTCCAGTCCGTGTCCTACCTGCCGCACTTCCTGTCGATCGTGATCGTGGCGGCGATGGTCATGCAGTTGACCTCGATCGACGGCACCGCCAACCAACTGGTTCGGCTGTTCGGCGGCGACGCGGTGGCGTTCCTGCAACAACCCGAGTGGTTCCGCACCATCTACGTCTCGTCCGAGGTCTGGCAGACCGTCGGCTGGGGCACGATCCTCTACCTCGCCGCCCTCACCACGATCGACGAGGACCTGTACGAGGCCGCCCGGATCGACGGCGCCGGCCGGCTGCGGCAGACCTGGCACGTGACGTTGCCCGGAATCCGGCCGACGATGGTGACGCTGCTGATCCTCAACATCGGCAGCTTCATGGCGGTCGGGTTCGAGAAGATTCTGCTGCTCTACAACCCGCTGACATACCCAACCGCGGACGTCATCTCCACCTACCTCTTCCGGATGGGCTTCCAGTCCAGCAACTTCAGCTACGCCGCCGCCATCGGCCTCTTCGAGGCGGTGATCGGGCTGGTCCTGGTCCTGTCGGCGAACCTCATCTCTCGTCGCACGGTGGGGACGAGCCTGTGGTGACCCCCGGTACCGGGAGCGAGGCTCCGAAGACGCGTGGGCCGGTGGACAGTCGGGGCTACCGGATCTTCCGGATCGTCAACACGGTCGTCCTGATCGGCGTCGTGATCGTGACGTTGTACCCGTTCCTCAACATCGTGGCCCGCTCGCTCAGCGAGGAGGCGTACATCCTCGCCGGGAAGGTGACCCTCGTCCCGCGCGGGTTCGACGTGACCGCGTACAAGCTGGTGATGTCCGACTCGATGTTCTGGACGAACTACCGCAACACGGTGGTGTACACGGTGGTCGCCACGCTCATCTCGATCGTGCTGACCACCTGTTACGCGTACGTGCTGTCGAAGCCGCAGCTCAAGGGGCGCGGCATCCTCGTCGGCGTCGCGCTGTTCACCATGTTCTTCTCCGGTGGCCTGATCCCCAACTACGTGCTGGTCACCAGCCTGGGGATGAAGAACACCATCTGGGCCATCGTGATCCCCAACGCCATCAGCGTGTTCAACCTGCTGGTCATGAAGGCGTTCTTCGAGAGCCTGCCGACCGAGTTGGAGGAGGCCGCGGCGGTCGACGGGCTCAACACGTACGGCGTCCTGCTGCGGATCGTGCTGCCGCTCTCGAAGGCGATCATCGCCACGATGGTGCTCTTCTACGCGGTCTCGTTCTGGAACTCGTGGTTCACCGCGTTCCTCTACATCGACCAGCAGGATCTGCTGCCGGTCACCGTGTACCTGCGCAACCTCATCGCGGGCGCCACCGACGCGCAGCAGTCCGGCGCCGCCGACGCCGACGTCGTACAGGCCGCGGCGACGCTTCAGGCCGTGACGATCGTGCTCACCACCCTGCCGATCCTGGCGGTCTACCCCTTCGTCCAGCGGTACTTCGTCTCCGGCGTGATGCTCGGCGCCGTCAAGGGATGAGCGCCGGCCACCTCCCCCCAACCCACCACCGAAAGGACGAGCCATGCTCCACAAGACGTGGCGCCGCGTGGCGATAGCCACCGCGGGTCTGCTCGCGATCACCCTCACCGCCGCCTGTTCCGAGGACCCTGGCGAGTCGACGGACCTCTCGGAGAACAAGGCCGGCGCGATGGCCACCTACGGCGTCGGCGACCAGTTCAAGGCCACCGAGGCGCTCTCCTTCTCCACCCTCTACAACAACCACACCTTCTACCCGCTCAAGGAAGACTGGCTGTTCTGGTCGGAGCTGACCAAGCGGACCAACGTCAAGATCGAGCCGGTCGCCGTTCCGTTGAGCGACTACGAGCAGAAGCGCAGCCTGCTGATCGGCGCCGGCGACGCCCCGCTGATCATCCCGAAGACGTACCACCCGCAGGAGAACGCGTTCGTCTCCTCCGGTGCGATCCTCCCGGTCAGCGACTACCTCGATCTGATGCCCAACTTCAAGGACAAGATCGCCAAGTGGAACCTCAAGCCGGAGATCGACAATCTGCGGCAGTCTGACGGGAAGTTCTACCTGCTGCCCGGGGCCCACGAGAAGCCCACCCAGGACTACACGGTGCTGGTGCGCACCGACATCATGCAGGAGCTGAACCTTGCGGTCCCGAAGACCTGGGACGAGCTGTACACCGTGCTCAAGGCGATGAAGGCGAAGTACCCGAACGTCTACCCGTACTCCGACCTCTTCAGCAAGCCCAACCCGACCGGCGCCCTGCTGAACATCCTCGGCTCCGCCCATGGCACCCAGGCGGGCTGGGACTACCAGCACGCCACCTGGGACCCGGCGGCGAAGAAGTTCACCTATACCGGCGCGTCCGAGCAGTACAAGCAGATGGTCACGTACCTGCACAAGCTCGTCGCCGAGGGTCTGCTCGACCCGGAGAGCTTCACCCAGACCGACGACCAGGCGCGCCAGAAGCTCGCCAACGGCAAGTCCTTCGTGGTCACCGGCAACGCGCAGACCCTGGTCAACAACCACCGGCCCGACCTGGCCAAGACCCTGCCGAACGCGAAGATGGCCAAGATCCCGCTGCCGATCGGCCCGGCCGGTGAGATCAATCCATTCCCCCGGCTGGAGAACGGCATCATGATCTCCTCGAAGGCCCGGGAGAGCAAGAACTTCGTGGCCATGATGCAGTTCATCGACTGGCTGTGGTATTCGGATGCCGGCCAGGAGTTCGCTCGGTGGGGCGTCGAGGGCACCACCTTCACCAAGGACGCGTCCGGCAAGCGCTCGGTCACCGCCGAAGTCGACGTCCTCGGCCTCAACCCCAAGGCCCCCAAGCACCTGCAGAAGGACTTCGGCTTCTACAACGGCGTCTTCGCCTACGGCGGCACCCCCGACCTGGTCCGTGGGTTCTTCTCCCCGGAGGAGCTGGAGTTCCAGAAGGTGATGGACGCCCGCACACCGAGGCTGGTGCCCCCGCCCGCCCCGCTCACCGACGAGGAGCGCGAGCAGGTGTCGCTCTGGGAAACCCCGCTGAAGGACTTCGTCACCCAGAACACGCTCAAGTTCGCCCTGGGCCAGCGCCCCCTCAGCGAGTGGGACGCGTACGTGAGCGAGCTGAAGGCCAAGAACTCCGAGCAGTACATCGACATGGTCAACAAGGCGTACGAACGGTTCCAGAAGAACAACGGCTGATCAGCGGGAGTCCGGTCGGGCGGCTGATCGCGGCCCGACCGGACGTCCCGACTACCACCGGCCGGTGCGGCGCGCACGACCCGCCCGCCGTCGGGCAGGACGACCCAGAGGACAGCAATGCGCATCACCGTTCCCGACCAGCCCACCGGCCGCCTCACCGACGCCTGGCGCCACTGTGTCGGCACCGGCCGTTTCGAGTTGGCCCTGCGCCGGGACTACCAGGACTCACTGGCGCTCATCCAGCGCGACATCGGCTTCCGGCACATCCGTGGGCACGGCCTGCTCAGCGACGGCGTCGGCGTGCACCGCCCCTACGAGCACGCGGGTGAGCGCCGGGTGCACCACTCGTTCACCTACGTCGACCAGGTCGTCGACGCGTACCTTGAGCTGGGCATCCGACCGTTCGTCGAGCTGGGGTTCATGCCGTCGGGCCTCGCCTCCGGTGACCAGACGGTGTTCTGGTGGCGAGGCAACGTCACGCCGCCCCGATCCTTCACCGAGTGGGCGGACCTGGTCCGCGCCACGGTCGCGCACCTGGTGGACCGCTACGGGCTCGACGAGGTGCGCGGCTGGCCGATCGAGGTGTGGAACGAGCCGAACCTGGTGCCCTTCTGGCAGGGCGCCGACCGCGACGCGTACCACCGCCTGTACGAGGTGAGCGCGCTCGCCGTCAAGGAGGTCGACGCGTCGTTGCAGGTCGGCGGCCCGGCGATCTCCCCGGGGGCGGACGACTGGCTGATGCC
Organism: Micromonospora sp. NPDC005291; assembly: GCF_040607415.1. Taxonomy (NCBI): domain Bacteria; kingdom Bacillati; phylum Actinomycetota; class Actinomycetes; order Micromonosporales; family Micromonosporaceae; genus Micromonospora; species Micromonospora sp. NPDC005291. The sequence goes on along the minus strand of NZ_JBEXGR010000030.1, from coordinate 14,145 downwards.
CTTCGCCGAGTTCGTCACCGACCGCCAGGTGCCAGTCGACTTCGTCAGCCGGCACGCGTACACCTCGGGGCCCGCCCAGCACGTGCCGTTCGGCACCCACCAGACCCTCGCACCGGCGACGGAGCTGCTCACCCAGTTCGCCGCGCCGCGCCGGCACCTGGCCGGCACCCCGCTGGCGGACCTGCCGGTGCACATCACCGAGTTCAACTCGTCCTACCGCACGGACAACCCGATCCACGACACCGCGTTCCACGCCGCGTACCTGGCACCCGTGCTGGCCGCCGGCGGCGACCTGGTCGACTCCTTCTCGTACTGGACCTTCAGCGACATGTTCGAGGAGGAGGGGGTGCCCGCCGCGCTGTTCCACGGCGGGTTCGGCCTGCTCACCCACCGCCAGATCAAGAAACCCACCTACCACCTGTACGCCTTCATGGCCCGCCTCGGCGACGAGGTACTGGCGCGCGGCGACGACCACCTGGTCACCCGCCACCCCGACGGGCGCGTCGCCGTGCTGGCGTGGGCGCCGGTGGACGAAACCGGCCTGTCACCGGTGCCCGACCGGCACCCGTTGGCCCTGTCGATCCCGCTCGGCCCGCCCGGTACGACGTCGGCGTTCCTGCTCCGCTCGTCGGTCAGCGAGGAGGCGGGCAACGCGTGGGCGGCCTGGGCCGAGATGGGACGTCCCCGTTCACCCCGGGCCCGACAGCTCGACGCGCTGCGGGAGGCCGCCGAGCCGGCCCGGACCCACCGCGCCCTGCCGGTCACCGCCGGCCGGGTCGAGGTGGACCTCACCCTCAGCCGGCACGAGGTCACCCTCCTCGAACTGAGCGCGGTGGTGGACGAAACCCCGCCGTGGTGGAACGCCGACCGCCTGCTCGGCCTTCCGGTCGGCACCGACCGGAAGGAGCAACCGTGAGCGCCACCCATGCCTGGCGACAATTCGGCGACGGGCCACTGTCGCGGATCACCTCCCGCGTCTACATCCTGCTCGCGGTCGAGCTGCTGCTCCTGCTCACCACCCTGCCCGGCCTGCTCCCGCTGCTGCTGCTGGGCCGCGACCCCAGCAACCTGCCGCTGGTCGCGCTGTTCCTGGTACCGCTCGGCCCCGCGATCTCCGCCGCCCTGTACGCCCTGCGCCGCCAACGCCCCGACCTGACCGACCTGCGGCCCGCCGCCCTGTTCTGGCGCGGGTACCGGGCCAACCTGTCCGGCGTGCTGCGCGTCTGGGTGCCGACGCTGCTGTGGCTGACCGTGCTCGCCGTGAACCTCGCCTACCGGGGCGCGATCGGACTTTCGGGTTGGTGGTCGGTGCCGCTGGTCCTGATCGGAGTGGGGGTGACGCTCTGCGCGGCCAACGCTCTGGTGATCACCTCGCTGTTCGACTTCCGCACCCGGGACGTGCTCCGGCTGGCCGTGCACTTCCTCGTGCGTACCCCCGGTGTCACCGTCGGCAACGCCCTGCTGCTGGCCGCGGCGACCGGGATCACCGCGGTCTTCTCCGAGGCGGTGCTGGCGATGCTCGGTTCGATCGCGGTCCTGGCGTTCCTCCGCATCAGCGACCCGATGGTCGACCTGATTCGGAAGGAGTTCACCGCGTGAGCCTGCCCGTCACCGCCAGGGTGCCCTTCGAGGGTGACGACGATCCGGAACAGTGGCCCGAGGACGTCATCGAGGAGCCGGTGGGCACCGATGAGCCGCGCGTACACGCGGCCTGGCTGCCACCGGAGGCGTTCTGGGCGCTCGGCGCTCGGCGCGTTCTCGTACACGGTCACGGGTTGCTCGTCGACACCGTCGTCGACGAGGTCACGCGTGCCTGCGTGCGCTACGGCGGGCGGGTGTGGCATTCCCCCTCCTGGGACGTGGACGTCGACCTGGTGCTCGCCCTGCGTGGTGCGGCGCAACTGCCGAGCCCGACCGTGGAGGCGGCACGGGCGGCAGGGGAGGCGGCGCTGACGGAGGTCGGCGACGGTGAAACGCTCGGCGACGAGGGGTTCCTGCTGGCCCGGGCGGACGAGGTGACGGTGGTGCTGGCCGACGCGCCCGCCGGTCTGCTGTACGGCCTGTTCCACCTGGTCCGGCTCGGTGCGGCGGCCTTCGACCCGGCGCGCCCGCCGGAACGGCAGCGGCCAGCGCTGCGCCGGCGGATGCTGAACCACTGGGACAACGTGGCCGTGCACCCGGTGATGGGCCAGGTCGAACGGGGGTACGCGGGCGGCTCGATCTTCTGGCACGATGGCCGGCCGCGTGGCGACCTGGCCCGGGTCCGGGAGTACGGGCGGCTACTGGCCGCGAGCGGCGTCAACGCGATCTCGGTGAACAACGTCAACGTGGCGCGGACGGAGGCGCTGCTGCTCACCGACCGGCTCGGGGACGTGGCCGAGATCGCGGACGTGCTGCGCCCGTACGGCATCCGGGTGCACCTGTCGGTCACCTTCGCCGCGCCGGTGGTCCTCGGTGGCCTGCCGACCGCGGACCCGGTGGACGGGGCGGTGCGGGCCTGGTGGGCCACGACCACCCGGAACGTGTACGAGCGCATCCCGGACTTCGGCGGCTACGTGGTGAAGGCCGACTCGGAGGGGCAGCCCGGCCCGTTCACCTACGGGCGTGACCACGCCGACGGGGCGAACGTGCTGGCGGACGCACTCGCCCCACACGGGGGAGTGGTGCACTGGCGGGCGTTCGTCTACAACCATCACCAGGACTGGCGGAACCGCTCCACCGACCGGGCGCGAGCCGCGTACGACCACTTCGCCCCGCTCGACGGGCGGTTCCGATCCAACGTGGTCGTGCAGGTGAAGTTCGGCCCGGTGGACTTCCAGGTGCGTGAGCCGGTCTCCCCGGTGATCGCCGCGATGCCGGCGACTCGGCTGGCGGTGGAGTTACAGGTCACCCAGGAGTACACCGGCCAGCAGCGACACGTCTGCCACCTCGGCCCATGGTGGGGTGAGGTGCTGCGGTTCGCGCCCTGGGGGCCGGGCGGGCGGACGATCGCGGACGTGGCCGCGGGGGAGTCGGGCGAGGGCGGTGGCCTGGTCGCGGTGGCCAACGTGGGTGACGACCTCTTCTGGACCGGGCACCCGTTGGCGCAGGCCAACCTGTACACGTTCGGGCGGCTCGCCTGGGATCCCCGGCTGGATCCGCGGGCGGTCCTCGACGAGTGGATCGGGCTGACCTTCCCGCCGTCGGCGACCGTGGCCCCGGAGCTGGTGGGTCGGACGCTGCACGACATCATGGACGACTCCTGGCGCACCTACGAGCGGTACACCGCCCCGCTGGGTGTCGGCTTCATGGTTCACCCCGGCGACCACTACGGCCCCGGCATCGACGGTTACGAGTACACGCGGTGGGGCACCTACCACTTCGCCGACCGCGACGGGGTGGGCGTGGACCGCAGCCGGGCGTCGGGCACCGGGTTCGCCGGCCAGTACCCCGCGTACTGGGCGGAGGCGTACGAGTCGACCGAGACCTGCCCCGACGAACTGCTGCTCTTCTTCCACCATGTGCCGTACGGGCACGTGCTGCGGAACGGGTCGACCGTCATTCAGCACATCTACGACACCCACTTCGCGGGCGTCGAGGAGGTGACGGCGATGCGGCAGCGCTGGCAGACGCTGAACGGGATGATTGATCCGGCCGTGTACGAACGGGTGGCCGAACGCCTCGACGAGCAGGTGCGGTGTGCCACCGAATGGCGGGACCAGATCAACACGTACTTCTTCCGCAAGTCCGGGGTGCCGGACGCGCGGGGGCGGCGTATCTACTGAATCGGCAAGCCCGAGGACGGTGCCCCTCGACAGTGACGTCCGTGGGCGGTCTCAGCGGGTGGCGCGCGAGGGATGTGGAAGTCCGGCACGTTTCGAGAACGTCCCGATAATAACGCCCGGCCCTTCACCGGCGACGATGCCAGTCGATGCCCATTGGCGTGCAGGTGGCCGCCGAATCCGTTGCAGCGAAAGGTTTCCGGAAGTCTTGACAATCGAGTTCGCTCGATTGAAGCTGGCATGGTCACGCGAGCCGCGGTCAGGGTCGGGCGAAGGGCAGTCCTCGACTTAAGTCCCCTTCCACGCGCCTTTTTCCCGAGGGATCGCGACAATGAGACTGAAGGCAAGAATGCTTGGCGCCGTCATGGCGGCCGTGACGTTGGCCGCCGCCGCGTTGACGTTCGCCACGCCCGCGTCGGCGGCAACGCTCACGCAGGTGACCAACTTCGGCACCAACCCCACCAATCTGCAGATGCACCTGTACGTTCCGGACCGGGTGGCGTCCCGACCGGCGGTCCTGCTCGCCCTGCACTACTGCACCGGAACGGGTCCGGCGTTCCACTCCGGCACCCAGTACGCGTCCCTCGCGGACCGGTACGGGTTCATCGTGATCTACCCGTCGGCAACCCGCAGCAGCAAGTGCTGGGACGTGGCCTCGCCGCAGGCGCTGCGCCGCGGCGGGGGCAGCGACCCGGTCGGGCTCATGGCGATGGTCGACTACGTGCGGCAGCGGTACGCCACCGACCCCGACCGGGTTTTCGTCACCGGCACCTCGTCCGGGGCGATGATGACCAACGTCATGCTGGGCGACTACCCGGACGTGTTCGCGGCGGGGGCGTCCTTCGCCGGGGTGCCCTTCAGTTGCTTCGCCACCGGCGGCAGCTCGGAGTGGAACAGCGAGTGCGCGAACGGCCAGCTCATCAAGACCGCTCAGCAGTGGGGGGACCTGGTCCGCGCGGCGTACCCCGGCTACACCGGCCGACGACCCCGGATGCAGATCTGGCACGGCACCAACGATGAGACGCTGCGCTACCCGAACTTCGGTGAGCAGGTCAAGCAGTGGACCAACGTGCACGGGCTGAGCCAGACCCCGACGTACACCGACTCCCCACAGTCCGGTTACACCCGTACCCGGTACGGCAGCAACGGCCCGATGGCGCCGGTCGAGGCGATCAGCATGCAGGGTGTCTCGCACAACCTGCCGGTCGACGCCGCACAGGTGATCCGCTTCTTCGGCCTGGACGGCACCACGCCGCCTCCGACGACTCCGCCGCCGACAACCCCACCGCCCACGACTCCGCCCCCGACAACGCCGCCTCCGACGACTCCGCCGCCGACCACGCCGCCCCCGACGACTCCGCCGCCCAGCGCGGGCGCCTGTCGGATCGGGTACACGGTCAACGCCTGGAACACCGGCCTCACCGCGAGCGTGACCATCACCAACACCGGCACCGCCGCCGTGAACGGGTGGGCGCTGACCTTCACGCTGCCCAGCGGCCAGAGCATCACCAACGGCTGGAACGCCCAGTACGCCCCGACGAGCGGTGCGGTCACCGCCCGCAATGTCTCCTACAACGCCACCATCGCCCCGAACACGTCGGTCGACATCGGATTCCAGGCCACCCATGGCGGCGGCACCGGGAAACCCTTGTCGTTCGCACTGAACGGTGCGGCCTGCTCGATTTCCTGATCTCCCTTCCCACCCCACCACCACAGAAGGAGTCGCACGATGAGAAACGCGAGATGGAAGGCGGCATCGAGAGCCGCTGTCGCGCTGGCCGGCGCGGGTGCCCTCGCCGCCGGCATGGCGCTGTTCTCGATGGGACCCGCCTCCGCCGGCACCACGCTCGGCGCGTCCGCTGCCGAGAAGGGTCGGTATTTCGGTACGGCGGTCGCGGCGGGCAGGTTGTCGGACAGCGCGTACACCACGATCCTGAACCGTGAGTTCAACATGGTGACGCCTGAGAACGAGATGAAGATTGACGCCACCGAGCCGCAGCAGGGCCAGTTCAGCTACGGCGCGGCGGAGCAGATCGTGAACCACGCGCGCAGTCGGGGGATGAACGTGCGCGGTCACACCCTGGCCTGGCACTCCCAGCAGCCGGGGTGGATGCAGAACATGAGTGGTAGTGCGTTGCGGCAGGCGATGCTCAATCACGTGACGCAGGTGGCGACCCATTTCCGGGGTCAGGTCGTGGCGTGGGATGTGGTGAACGAGGCGTTCGCCGATGGCAGCTCCGGTGCCCGTCGTGACTCGAACCTACAGCGGACGGGTAACGATTGGATCGAGGCGGCGTTCCGGGCCGCGCGTGCCGCGGATCCGGGCGCGAAGCTCTGTTACAACGACTACAACACGGACAACTGGACGCATGCGAAGACGCAGGGTGTCTACAACATGGTGCGGGACTTCAAGTCTCGTGGTGTGCCGATTGACTGTGTGGGTTTTCAGTCGCACTTCAACAACGACTCGCCGTATGTGAGTAACTACCGGACCACGTTGTCGAGTTTCGCCGCACTCGGTGTGGATGTGCAGGTCACCGAGTTGGACATTCAGGGTGCGTCGGCGGCCACGTACCGCAGTGTGGTGGAGGACTGTTTGGCGGTTGCCCGGTGCAACGGGATCACGGTGTGGGGTATCCGGGACAGTGACTCGTGGCGGGCCTCGCAGACCCCGTTGCTGTTCACCAGCGGCGGCGCGAAGAAGCCGGCGTACGACGCCGTCCTCGCCGCACTCAACAGCGGCACCCCGGTTCCGACGACCCCTCCGCCCACGACCCCGCCGCCCACGACCCCTCCGCCGACGACCCCGCCGCCCACGACTCCTCCGCCCACGACCCCGCCGCCCAGCGGCGGCTGCACCGCGACGGTGACGGTGAACCAGTGGACCGGCGGCTTCGTGGCGAACGTACGGGTGACGGCCGGCTCGTCGGCTCTCAACGGCTGGACGGTGACGATCGCGTTGCCGTCGGGCGCGACGGTCACCAACGCCTGGAGCGCCAACCGCAGCGGTAACACCGGCACGACGAACTGGACGAACGTGGCCTACAACGGCCAGGTCGGCGCCGGACAGTCCACCGAGTACGGCTTCCAGGCCAACGGCACCGCCGGCAGCCTGAGCCCCACCTGCTCGGCAGGCTGACCCAAAGGCCGGTGCGGAGGCGCAACCCACCCCCGCACCGGCCCACCCCACCCACCCCACCCCTGCTGCGTCGATCATGGAGTTGTGGTGCCCCGCAATAGCCGTGAAAGCGGTCATGCTGCCCACCACGAGTCCATGATCGACGCGGGCGTGTGACTCCGGACGGCGGCTCGGTCGGGTGTGATGTCCTGGCTGACTCGGGTGCGCTGCTCGGCTACGAGGAGGTGCTGACCACGACCCCGGGCAGGTTGAACGTGACGGTTCCCGCAGTGATCACCTACCGCTCGTACCTGGTTGCCGAGTTTGCCGCGACGCCCCGGTGAACGGCTCAGCCGTCGATGCGGGTGATGTTGCGAATCTTGTTGGAGGCGTCCAGGGCGGCCACCTTGTACGCCTCGGCCAGCGTCGGGTAGTTGAACACCGCGTCGACCAGGTAATCGATCGTGCCGCCGCAGCCGATCACCGCCTGCCCGATATGGACGATCTCGGTGGCGGCGGTGCCGAACACGTGCACCCCGAGCAGCCGACCGTCGTCGGGGGAGACGAGCAGTTTCAGCATGCCGTACGAGTCGCCAACGATCTGGCCGCGGGCCAGCTCCCGGTAGCGGGCGATGCCCACCTCGAACGGGGTGGAGGTGTCGGTGAGCTGCGCCTCGGTCTGCCCGACGAAGCTGATCTCCGGGATCGTGTAGATGCCGATCGGTTGCAGGCCGTGCATCTCCCGGATCGGCTCGCCGCAGGCGTGCTGCGCGGCCAGCCGGCCCTGCTCCATCGAGGTGGACGCGAGCGCGGGAAAGCCGATCACGTCGCCGACCGCGTAGATGTTGTCCACCGTGGTCCGGTAGTTGGCGTCGACCTTGATCCGGCCCCGTCGGTCCGCCTCCAGCCCCGCCGCGTCGAGGGCCAGGTCATCGGTCTGGCCCTGCCGGCCGGCCGAGTACATGACGGTGTCCGCGACGATCTTCTTGCCGCTCTTCAGGATGCACAGTGCCGCCGTCTGGTGCTTCTCCACCGCGGCGACCTCCTCGCCGAAGCGGAACGCCACGGACAGGTCGCGCAGGTGGTACTTGAGCGACTCGACGACCTCCTCGTCGCAGAAGTCGAGCATCCGGTCGCGGCGTTCCACCACGGTCACCTTGGTGCCGAGTGCCGCGAACATGGACGCGTACTCCATGCCGATCACGCCGGCGCCGACCACCACCATGCTGCGGGGTACGGCCTGGAGGTTGATGACGCCGTCGGAGTCCACGATCGTCCGGTCGTCGAAGTCGACGCTGTCCGGACGGGCCGGGCGGGTGCCCGCGGCGATGATGATTTTGTCGAAGGTCACCCTGGACTCGCGACCGGAGCCGCCGTCGACCCAGATCGAGTGCGCGTCCGCGAAGCGCCCGGTCCCGGTAATCATCGCGACCCGGTTGCGGGCGAGCTGGTTGCGGATGACGTCGGTCTGCCGGGCGATCACGTGCTGGGTGCGGGCGGCCAGGTCGCTGACCGTGATCTCGTCCTTGACCCGGTAGCTGCTGCCGTAGAGGTCCCGCTGGCTCAGCCCGGTCAGATAGAGAACGGCCTCGCGCAGCGTCTTGGAGGGGACGGTGCCGGTGTTGATGCACACCCCACCGATCATGTCGCGGCGGTCCACGATGCCGACCCGCCTGCCGAGCTTGGCGGCGGCGATCGCGGCCTTCTGACCACTGGGTCCGGAGCCCAGCACCAACAGGTCGTAGTCATACACAACCGCTAGCGTCGCAAGATGTCGCCACGGGCGCCAGACCCCGGCAGTGAGCGTTACTCGTCCGCCACCAGGCAGGTGCCGCTGCGCACCGCAGGTAGCGGTACTGCCGTCGACCACCTCCGGCCGGTCAGTGGGGAAGGCCGACCAGAGTGTCCAATGAGGCCGCATCGGGCGTGTGCCGGATGGTCCTAACCGACGAGGCGGCGTTTCCAGGCCCACGCGGCGATCTCGACCCGGTTTCGGGCCCTGAGCTTCATCTGCACGCTGGCCAGGTGGGTCTTGACCGTGCCGACGGCGATGAAGAGCTGGGCGGCGATCTCGGCGTTGGTCAGACCCCGGGCGACGAGCTTCACGACGTCGAGTTCCCGCGGTGACAGCCCGGCGTCGTCCCGGGCCGGAGCGAGCGGGCTGAGGTGCTCCAACAGCCGTACCGTGATGGACGGGCTGATCAACGCGTCGCCGGACACGGCCGCGCGGACCGCCTCCACGAGCAGCGCGGGGCCGGAGTCCTTGAGCAGGAAGCCGCAGGCGCCGTTGGACAGCGCGGTGTGCACGTACTCGTCGAGGTCGAAGGTCGTCACCACGACGACCCGGATCGGGTCGGCGACGCCCGGCCCGGCGAGCAGCCGCAGCGCTTCGAGGCCGTCGAGGCGGGGCATCCGGATGTCCAGCAGCACCACGTCCGGGCGTAGTCGCCGGGCCAGCTCGACCGCGACGACTCCGTCGGCGGCCTCGCCGACCACCTCCATGTCGGGTTGCGCCCCGATGATCATGCCGAAGCCGGTTCGGACCATCGCCTGGTCGTCGGCGATCAGTACCCGGATCATCGGACCACAGCCGGGTGCAGCGGCAGCGCCGCGTCGAGCACCCAGCCGCCGGCGACGCCGGGCCCGGCGGTGATCGTGCCGCCGAGCGCGCGTACCCGCTCGGTGAGGCCGATCAGGCCGAAGCCGTGCCCCCGGGCCGGCGCGGTGCGCGGCGTCGCGCCGTCGTCGGCCACCCGTACCAGCAGCCAGTCCGGGGTACGGCGCACGGACACGTTCACGGACCGGGCGTCCGGTGCGTGCTGGCGGGTGTTGGTCAGCCCCTCCATCACCACCCGGTACGCCGAGGTCGAGACCTCCACCGGCAGCCCGCCCAGGTCGCCGTCGACGTGCAGCCGGGCCGGCGCGTGCGTCGCGCCGTTGTGGCCTTCCAGCAACGGCGCCAGATCGGCCACGCCGGCCAGCGGGGCCAGCGGTGCGTCCGGCGGTGCGTCCGGATTGCGCAGGACACCGACCATCCGCCGCATCGACGCCATCGTCTCGGCGCCCGCGCGCTCGATCTGCTCCAGAGCGACGATCACCCGCTGCGGGTCCTGCTCGGCGACGAACCGGGCACCCTGCGCCTGCACCACGATGCCGGTCACGTGGTGGGCGATGAAATCGTGCAGATCCCGGGCGAACTCGGCGCGTTGCTCGGCCCGGACCAGCGCGATCGTCCGGTCCCGCCCGGAGGCGACCACACGCAGGTAGATCCCGACCCCGGCGGCGCCGACCGCGGCGAGTGCCTGGAGCAACCCGAAGATCACGTAGACGTTCTCGGTGCCGGCACGCAGCGGCAGCGCGGCGGCGGCGAGCGCGGCGACCACCGCCGCCCACGGCGCGAGCCGGGGCGAGCCCCGTCGGGCCACCACGAACACCACCGCCAGCAGCCCGGCGGACTCGGCGAGCCCCCAGCTGCCGCCGATCGGACCGGTGCCACCCACGGTCTGCAGGACAACACCGACGGTCACGGTAAGTGAGGCCGTGCCGACCAGGAGTGCCGCCAACGGCAATCGCCGGGAACCCTGCCGGTGCACCGGCAGCCAGACCAGCGCGGTCGCCAGGGCCAGCCCTACCCGAATCAGGGCGAGCAGGGCCCAGGCCTGGCCGACCCCCCCGACCAGGCCGAAGGACAGGTCGAAGAGACCGAGCAGGGCCATGGCCGCCAGGCCGGCGAGCTGGCCCAGGCGTACCCACCATCTCGAGAATCGCGGCGTGTTCATCGTGACCCAGCGTAGCCAGCCGGGTGGAGATGACAGATCAGCCGAAAGACAGACCCCGCGCCGGCGATACCTGGCCCCGGGCCGATGCGCCCACCGGCCGGCGGCAGCGACGCTTCCCCAGTCACAACGCAGCCCCTGGAGGAACGATGACAACCCACGCCCCGCCGGAGACCAGCCACGCCGCGGTCGCCGCGGTCGACCTGGTGAAGGTGTACGGCAGCGGCGACACCGCGGTCCGTGCCCTGGACGGGGTCTCGGTCGGCTTCGGCCGGGCCGAGTTCACCGCGATCATGGGATCCTCCGGATCAGGCAAGTCGACCCTGATGCACTGCCTCGCCGGCCTCGACACGGCCACCTCCGGCCGCGTCCTGCTCGGCGGGACGGAGCTGACGGGCCAGTCGGACCGGACGCTGACCCGGGTACGCCGGGAGCGGATCGGGTTCGTCTTCCAGTCCTTCAACCTGCTGCCGCAGCTCACCGCCGCGCAGAACATCACCCTGCCGCTGGATCTCGCCGGCCGGCAGCCCGACGCTGACCTCCTCGCGCACCTGGTCGACGTGTTGGGGCTCGGCCAGCGCCTGGGCCACCGGCCCAGCGAGCTCTCCGGCGGCCAGCAGCAGCGGGTGGCGCTGGCCCGGGCTCTGGTGGCGCGGCCCGAGGTGGTCTTCGCCGACGAGCCGACCGGCAACCTCGACTCGCGCTCCGGCGCGGAGGTGCTCACCATCCTGCGTGACTCGGTACGCGACCTCGGCCAGACCGTCGTCATGGTCACCCACGACCCGATCGCCGCCGCGTACGCCGACCGGGTGGTGTTGCTCGCCGACGGCCGGGTCGCCGGCGAGATCGACAAGCCAGACCAGGTGTCGGTCACCGACGCGCTGCGTGATCTGGCGGCCCGCGCATGAGGGCGACAGTGCTGCGTACCCAGACGAGCGCGGCGGCCCGGCGGCCCGGCCGGCTGATCCTGACGGGCCTGGCGATCCTGGTCGCGTCCTTCGTCGTCTTCGGCACCGTGCTGGTGCAGCGGGTCACCGAACGGACCGTTCGGGACAACCTCAGCAGCACCCCGGCCGCCACCGACCTGGTGATCGGCACGCAGGACCAGCCCCCACCCACCGTGACGGAGTTGGCGCACGTCCGCGCCGTGCCCGGTGTGGCCGAGGCGGTGGGCCGGATGGCGATCGGGGTGTCCCTCGGCGAGGGGTACCTCAACCTGCAGGCCGATCCCGGTAGCGGTCCGCTGGCCACGGTCCGGGTGATCGAGGGCAGCTACCCGGACCAGCCCGGCGAAATCGCGATCACCCCGCGTACCGCCGAGCGGCTCGGGCTCTCGGTCGGCACCACGACCAACGGCACGGGTGGTGAACTCACCACGCCCGCCCGGCTCACCGTGACGGGCGTGGTCGAGCCCGGCGCCGACGCCGGCTACGACGCGTACGCCCCGGACGGGGTCGTGACCTCCTGGGCGCACCTGAGCGCCGTGGAGCGCGTCGACGTGCGGGTGGCCCCCGGCGAGTCGACCGAGGCCATCCGCCAGCGGGTGACCGCAGCGGTCTCGGCCGGCCAGCCGATCCGCTCCGGCGCCGAGGTGCGCCAGGCGGAGGCCAACGCGGTGGCCGAGGAGGTCGGGCAACTCTTCATCCTGGTCGGCATGTTCGTCTCGATCGCGGTCGCCGCGGCGGCGCTGGTGGTCACCTCGACCTTCCGCATCGTCTTCGCCCAGCGGATGCGACAGCTCGCACTGCTGCGCGCGGTCGGCGCGAGTCGGGGCACCCTGGTCGGGGCGTTGACCGCCGAGGGAGCCCTGACCGGGCTGGTCGCCGGCGTCGTCGGGGTCGCCAGTGCCCTCGCCCTCGGATACGCGCTGCCGGCGATCCTGCGCTCCACCGGCCACGCGGTCTCGTCGCCGGGCCTGCCACTGGCGGCGGCGGTCGCGGTGGTGATCGGCGCCGTCGTGATCACCGTGCTGGCCGTCCTGGCGCCGGCACTCTCGGCCGCCCGGGTCTCCCCGCTGGAGGCACTGCGCACGGCGAGCACCACCGCCGGCCGGCGCGGCATCGGGATCCTGCGCCTGGTGTTCGGGCTGCTCCTGGTCGCCGGCGCAGTCCTGACCGCCGTCGCGACGGTCAGCCAACTGCCGGAGCCGGAACAGCTGATGTACGACCCGACCGGGCCACTGCTCCTGCTGGTCGGGTCCGGCGCACTGGCGTTCTTCGCGCTGGTGGCCCTCGGGCCGCTGCTGGTGCGTCCGGTGCTGGCCGTGGTGGGTTGGCCGCTGCGCCAGCTCGGGCCGCTCGGGCGGATGTCGGTCGGCGTGATCGGCGGGGCACCGCGCCGGGCGGCGGCGGTCTCCGTCGTGGTCGCGCTCGGCGTGACCCTGATCTCCGGGGTGGTCGTCGGCGGCGCGTCGATTCAGGTCCTCGTCGACCGCGAGATGGCGCTCTCGGCACCGACCGACTTCGAGGTCACCAGCAACGGTGGAACGCTGCCGACGGCTGTCGTGACCCGGGCCGAGGCTGCGCGCGGCGCGCTGGCCCGCGTGGTGCCGTACCGGCGGATCGACGACGTCACGCTGATGCGCGGTGTCGACAGGCTCGGCGACGTCGAGTCCGGTTACGCAACCAATGACCTGGACCTGAAGACCTTGCCGACCACCGGTGACCTGGACGTTGCGCAGGGCACCTTGGCTGATCGTGGCCCCGGCCGGATCGTGCTCAACAGCTGGGTTGCCCGGGACACCGGTCTGCGGGCCGGCGACACCGTCACGCTCGCCCGCGCCGCGCGCCGGGTCGACGTGCGGGTGGCCGCGGTCCTGCCCGGCGACGGACCGCTGCACGCGGGCATCCTCACCGACCCCGCCGACCTGGACCGGCTCGGTGTGCCGGCGGCGTACACCGGTCTGCTGGCCGACGCGGCCGGCTCCGGCGAGGACGGTCGCACCGCCGGCGTGCAGGCACTGCGGCAGGCGATCGGGGGCAGCGACGGGGTGGGCCTCGCCGTGCTCGCCGACGAACGGGACCGCAACGACGAGGTGGTACGCACCCTGGTCTGGATCGCGGCCGGTCTGGTCAGCCTGACTGTGCTGATCGCGGTCGTCGGCGTGGGGTCCACGACCGCGCTCTCGGTGGTGGAGCGGGTACGCGAATCCGGGCTGCTCCGTGCGATCGGCCTGTCCCGGACCGGCCTGCGCACCATGCTGACCGCCGAGTCCGGCCTCTACGGGGTGATCGGTGCGACCCTCGGCCTGCTGCTCGGCGTCCCGTACGCCTGGTTGGCGGTCCAGACGCTGGGGATCAACGCACCGCTGACCGTGCCGGTGCTGCCACTCGTCGGGCTCTTCGTGACGCTGGTCGTGCTGACCGCGTTGGCCGGGGTCCTGCCGGCCCGGCGGGCGTCACGGGTCAGCCCGGTGGTGGCCCGGGTCGACGAGTTGGCGCAGGCGTTCCGGGGCGCTGAGTCGCGCGTGCTGGCCGCACTCCGGGCAGAC
>NZ_JBEXGR010000029.1:0-70186 GCF_040607415.1 Micromonospora sp. NPDC005291 | reverse complement strand
CGACACCCAGTCCGGATTCGCCCGGCCGGGGGCCGGGCCGCCAGCCCGGCCCCCGACGCGTTCACCACGAAGGACCACGAACCCATGACATCTGAACTACCCGCGTACGCGGTGCCGGGCATCGAGTCCGAGGACCCCACCGGCGACCCGGGCTACTTCTTCTACCGCGTCGACCGGCTCGCCGGCTTCCCCCCGGTCGCCGCGGCCATCAGCCGCACCCCGAGCGTCCTGCCGGCGATCTGCTCGGACGACAGCGTGATGCGGGAGGCGTTCGCCCAGAGCAGCGCCGCGCTCTGCCGGCAGCTCTGGGTCGGCACCGACGACGGGCTGCACTGGGAGTTGAGCTTCGGCGACGGCGTGAAGTTCATCGTCGACACTGGGGACGAGCCCGAGGATTTCCTCCGGGACGCTCTTGTGGCGCAGCCCCGCGTCAGCTCCGCCGAACACTATTGCGACGAGAACTTCAAGGTCGAAACGACCCAGGTGCTGCGGGCCGACGAGGTAGCCGCCTACTTCATCGACACGGTCGTCACCGCCCACCGCGAGTTCGCCCGCAGCCAGGGCATCGACCTGCCGTACTGAGGCCAGCACGCCCCCGCACCCATCAGTTGCCACGTCGCAGATGCGCAAGGACGTCAGTTGGTCCGGGTGCGCAGGCTCCGCGCCAGGGTGGGGATCATGACGGCCGCGGGGACGAGGTGCAGCCCGAGGAGGGCGGTGATGGTGGCGGTGTTGCCCCCCGAGAGGAAGGGCGGGACCAACGAGATCGCGGTCAGCGACACTGCCGTCCACACGAATCGCTCGGCGGGGCGAGCACTCCAGCGCAGAAGAGCGACGGCGATGACGATGCCCACGACCGAGAAGACGCCGGTCACCACGGCGAACCCGGCCAACGGGATCGTCTCGCCACCATCGGGGACCTCGAAGTCGACGCCAACGGCCTGGGCGAGCGCGGCGGCGAGGGTGGTGGCCACCATCGCCGCGAGTGTGGCGATCAAGCCGGTGACGGCGAGCCGGCCGAACCGGTGGGTGCGGCTCGTCTGGCCCGGTGCCGGGCCTGCGACGACCCCGGTGTCATTCATGCTGTTCATAGCGTTCCTCCATCATCGGCAACTGCGAGCGTCCACACGGGCACTACTCCGTGCCGTCCGCCGGCAGGCGCTCCGGCAGCCCGAGCCGCGGGAACTGGTCGTTGTGGAAGATGACGATCTCGGTGATCGCCCCGCCGGTGACACGCAGGACGTCGATCGTCAGCGGCAGGTACGCGCTCTCCCGCTCCTGCCAGAGGTAGAAGGCGACGGCGGGCTGCCGGTTCACGGAGGTGAGGACGGTGCGCAGACGCCCCAGGCCCTCGAAGCCGCCCTCCACCCAGTCGTTCACCACCGCGTCGCGGCCGACGTGCAGGCCCGGCGTGGGCGGCATCGAGCAGCGGACGTCGTCGCGCAGCATCGTGGCTATCCGGCCGGTGTCCGTGGCGACGCTGGCCTCGGTGAAGCGGCGTACCAGCTCGCGCGTCCCGGCGTCCTCCTCGTCGCCGGTCCAGTCCTGCCGCTCAGCGGGCAGGTGCTCCCGCATGCCGGCGCGGGCCCGCTGCAACGCGCTGTTCACGGAGTTGACGGAGTCCCCGAGGAGCTCCGCGACGTCCTTCGCCGGCCAGCCGAGCACGTCCCGCAGGATCAGCGCGGCCCGCGGGCGCGGCGCGAGGTGCTGGACTGCGACCAGGTACGCCAGCTCGATCGTCTCCCGCGCGACGGCGACGGCCTCCGGCTCGTCCGCGTCACCTGCGGGCAGCTCGTCGAGCAGCCGGTCCGGGTAGGGCTGCAACCACAGCACCTCGCCGCCGGTCGCAGGCTGCGGGCGGCGCTTGGCGAGCAGGTCCAGGCAGGCGTTGGTGGCGATCCGGTACAGCCAGGCCCGGAACGTCGACCGCCCCTCGAAGGTCTCCCGCCGCCGCCAGGCACGCAGGAACGTCTCCTGCACGGCGTCCTCGGCATCCTCGAACGACCCGAGCATCCGGTAGCAGTGCACGTGCAGCTCCCGCCGGTGCCGCTCCGCCAGTGCTGAGAACGCCGGCTCGTCAACCTCGCCCAGACCGCTCACGCCCAACTCCTCCAGCCGCGTGTCCGCACTCATCACGTCATCCTTCCGCCTCGTCGTGTCCTGACGTAGGTATGACGGGTGCGGGCGCGACAACTCATCACCAGGGCCGGTCAGCAGGCTGATCCAGTGCCTACCAGCTCAATTCCCCGTGTTCGTCGCTGAAGGTCCCGGTCGGGCCGTCGGCGTCGAGCGTGGCCAGGCGTACGACGGTCTTGGCGCTTTCCACCACCGATCTTCCGATGCCGAAGGCGGCGGTCATGTCGGTGGCGGTGGCGCCGGGCTCCAGTGCGTTGAACTTGATGCCCGGGTGGGCCTTGGCGTACTGGACGGTGAGCATGGTGGCTGCGGACTTGGACGCCGAGTAGAGCGCCAGCGGCAGATTGAACTCCGGCCGCTCGGGATTGTTGACCGCCCAGAAGGATCCAAGGCTGCTGGAGAGGGTGACCACCGTGGGGTTCGACGACTTTCGCAGCAGGGGCAGTGCTGCCTCGGTGACTCGGACGACCCCCACCGCGTTGGTGTCGAACACGCGCAGGGCGGTTGGTCCGTCGATGGGGCCGGCGCCGAGGATGCCCGCGTTGTTCACCAGGACGTCGAGTCGGCCCTCTGCCGAGTCGATAGTTGCCAGCGCGTCGTTCACCGACGCGTCGTCGGTGACGTCGAGCTGCACGAACCGTGCGCCCAACTCGGCCGCGGCCTTCTCGCCTCGTTCGACGTCGCGGGCGCCGATGTAGACGTGGTGGCCCAGTTCGAGAAGCTGTTTGGCTGTCTCGAACCCGATCCCCTTGTTGGCACCGGTGATCAGCGTGATGGTCATTCGTTTCCCCTGCCCTTTTGTACCGCTCGGTTGCCAGAACCGTAGCAGGTTTTGTACTGATCGGTTGGTGAGCCGGATCACGATCTGTACCGAGCGGTAGACTGAGGCCATGAGCAGTGACACGCCCACCATCGGACGCCCGCGGGCTTTCGATGAGGAGACCGTCCTCGGCCGGGCAGCCGAGGTCTTCTGGCAACACGGCTACGAGGGTGCTTCCCTGAGCGCCCTCACCAGCGCCATGGGCATCAACCGGCCGAGCCTGTACGCCACGTTCGGCAGCAAGGAGCAGTTGTTCGAACGCGCCTTCGCCCAGTACCACGAGACTCAGCTGGCCAGCGCGCGGGCCGCACTCGAACAACCCACCGCGTACGCCGCCATCGAAGCGTTCCTGCGCAGCAGCGCCGCCGGCCTCACCGCCAGCGGTCATCCCGCGGGCTGCCTCTCCGTCCAGGGAGGCCTGGCCTGCTCGCCGGAGAACGCCCGCATCTCCGAGGTCCTGGCCGCCGGCAGGGCCGCCACCGAGGCCGCCGTGGAAGAGCGACTGTCCCGCGCGGCGAAGGAGGGAGACCTCCCGGGCGGCATGGACGCCAGGGCGCTGGCACGGTTCGTGATGGCGCTCAGCGAGGGTCACGCCGTCCACGCCGCGGCCGGCGCGAGCTGCGACGATCTCCAAGCCTCGGTCGACATCGCCCTGCGAGCCCTCGCGCTCCGCTCCTGAGCCCCGTTGCAGCACCAGCTGTCGGTCAGTCGACGGTGGCCGATCCCGCGTTCAGCAACGCTGGATCTACATCGGGGACGGCGAACCGAGGGTTCCACCCGGCCGCCACGACACGCATGACGAATCCCGCGGTCTCCTCCAGCTGGCGGGCACTGGCCAACCCACCGACCACCGCAGTCCGCGCGCCAAGATCGGCAGCCAGCGCCTCGGCGCGTTCGAGCGCTTCCGGCTGATCACCGCACATCGCCACGACCGGCGCCAATTCAGCCGGTCCCGCATAGGGCCAGGACGCTCCAGCGAACAGGTGAAATGCCTTCACCACGTGAGCGCCCTGCGCAACTCGGGCGACAAGCTCTGCCGCCGAGCCCAACATCGGCTTCAGCTTCCCGGTGGCATAGTCAACGGCGTTGGTGCAGTCGATCACCGTCACCCCGCTCAGTGCGCCATCAGCGCCACCGACGAGGGAAAGAGCTTCCTCCATGCCTTCCCACGCGACCGCGACCACGACCAGGTCGACCCGTGCTGGGAAGTCGGTGGGTCCGACCGCTTCGGCTGCGCCGCCGATCTGGCTAGCGGCCCGAGTGACGTTCCCCGGGTTGCGCCCCGTCACCACGATCGAGTGGCCAGCTGCCGCCCATGCTCGGCCGAGTGTCATGGCAAGGTTGCCGGTTCCCAGGATTCCTACGTTCACAGCGATCTCCTTCATCTGTGGGATGACGTGAAGAACGCTAGGAGGTCGGCTCCTACCACTTGGTAGGGAATCTTGCGACACTGGCAGGATGATCGACGGGACCTGCCAGACATTCGTGGCGGACTGTCATGTCCGCGCGGCAGTCGAGCTCATCAACCACACATGGGATCCGGTTGTCCTGTCAGCGCTGCGCGCTGGACCTATGAGACGCAACGACCTCATGGAACGCATCGCAGGCATCAGCGACAAAGTCCTGACGCAGGCGCTGCAACGCCTACGAACGCGGGGACTGATCATCAGACAGAGCGACGACGAACGGATGCCGGGACGTCGCGTTGCCGTCTATCAGCTGTCGCCTTTGGGGGAATCGTTCGCCAACGGCCCACTCGCACAATTGGCACGATGGGCCGCAGCGAACCAAGCAGAACTCATCGAGCCTCTGTGATCATCCGATCACCCTCACATGATCACAGGTAGACGCCGGACCTCACATCCGGGTCGCCGCCCAGCACGACCCCTCTTAGCTGTGGACGGCGCGCGGCGAACACGGATCACCCGGCGTGCCCGCAGCTACGATTCCCCACTGGCCTGGGGTTCTGATGGGTGTCCCAGAACGCGGTGAGCCAGTGTTTCGAGGGCGGCCTGGACATCGTGGCGGCTCTGGTTGCGGTCGCGTAGGTGCTGGTACAGCTCGCCGGCCAGAGGCGCGAGGAGCACGTCGGCGAGGATGTCGCCGGCATCATCGAGGCCGGCTTGGCGGATTAGCACGCGGACATGGACGCGCCAGAAGCCGTAGGCGCCGCTCTGGTAGCGAGCCGCGCCACCCTCCCCGGCCAAGGCTAGCTGCAGGTGTTGGTCGAGCAGGTCGAGCATGGCGGAGTAGAACGCGGCCAGCCGTTCAGCCGGTGTCGCGCCGGGGCCCAAGGGCGGAGCACCGGCGAGTAGCTGCTGCTGCAGCCGCCTTTCGTGCTCGTCGAGCAATGCCACCGCGAGGGCGGCCCGGTCGGGGTAGCGCCGGTAGAGGGTGCCCTTGCCGACGCCGGCGGCGCGGGCGACGTCTTCCATGCTGACGTTCGTTGCTCCGTGCTGGGCGAACAGTGCCTCCGCGGCGGCCAGCACCCGGGCCCGATTCCGGGCGGCGTCCGCACGCTCCGGACGCGGTGATGGATTGGCGAGCGGTAGCGGCATACCTCATCCTAGCGTAACTGGACGTGCGTCCACTTCTGCTCTATCGTCGAAACCGGAACCGGACGCGCGTCCGGTTCGTGCTGCTGGAGGCGGACATGCAATTTTGGGCAATTCCGCTGTTGATGACTGTGGGTGCGATGCTGGCGGTTCAGGCTGCGGCGAACGTGCAGTTGAGCACCGCGATGCGCAGCCCAATGGGTGCCTCTACGCTGCAGCTGGCGATCGGGTCGGCGCTGCTGCTGATCGCCACCGCGGTGGTCGGCACGACTGCCGCCTTTGGGCACCTCTGGAACGTAACGCCGTGGCACCTGCTTGGCGGGCTCGGCAGCGCGATCTACATCACGGCCGGGATCCTGTTATTCCCGCGGCTCGGGGCGCTGACCACTGTCGGGCTTATGATCACCGGGCAAATGCTAGCCTCGCTGCTGCTGGACACCTTCGGGCTGCTGGGGCTTCCTACCGAGCCGTTGCACATGGCATCGCTTGTCGGCGTACTCGCCGTACTGACCGGCGTGACCCTGATCGTGCGCTCTCAAGCTTCCGCAACAGATGTATCCGCGGTGGCCCCCCAAAAGGCCACTCGGACCGTGAGCACGCCGCCGTCTCGCGTCGCGGTCGGCGCAGTCGCAAGGTGGTCCGCGTCGGGATCGGCTTCGATGGCCGGCTCTGCTGCATCCGCCAGAGCCGGCGCGGCAGCCGTGTTGGCTGACCCGACTAACCGAAATCGGCTGAGCTGGCTGTTGTTCGCGATGCTCAGTGGCGCGGTGCTCCCAGTGCAGGGCGCGGTCAACGCTTGGCTTCGCGCTGACCTGAACGCGCCGATCACCGTCGCGGCGTTCTCGTTCTTGCTGGCCACCGCCGCAATGGGGTTAGCCCTGGCAGTCGCGCTGAGCATGGCGCGCACACCTCGGCCGCAGCTGAAGCCGCTGCGTACCGTGCCGTGGTGGGGCTGGCTCGGCGGACTGGCCGGCGCCGTCTACGTCACCTCGATGTTCCTGTTCATCCCCCGGATTGGCGCCGCCTCGACCGTCGCGCTCACCGTCGCCGGGCAACAACTGGTCAGTGTCGCCGTCGACCAGTACGGGCTACTGCGCCTGCCCCGCCGACGCGTCAACGGCCGGCGCCTGGCCGGCGTGGCGGTGCTGCTCGGCGGCGTCGCTCTGCTCCAGCTCACCCGGTGACGTCGCCATCGACAGATCCGTGGAAATTCAACCGGGGCGTGGAGACGGTGGCGGCTGAGCTGCTCAGCGGGAGGTGGCAACGTCGAGCAGAATCTTCGCCAACTCGTCTGGCGTGTCGCGCATGAGGTTGTGTCCCCCGGGCAGGGCGTGGGTGGTCCAGCCGGGGTCCGCGCTCAGGCTCTCGTAGGTCGCGGTGAACGGGGACTGGTCGGCCCAGCCGGCGGCGTACACGTAGTCCCGACGCCTGAGGTGCCCGAGATCGCCGGTGAGTCGGAGTGGCTGGAGCAACGAGGCGATCGGGTGGGGCGTCGCCCGGGGGTCGAAGAACGGCAGGGGTCGGGACGCGTAGCCGGTCTCGTCCACGTCCAGGTACCACCTCCGCTCCTGGTCCGACACGAGGGACCAGCAGGAGTCGCCGTCGGCGGGCACCACGGCGTCCAGGTAGACCAGGGAGTCGACCCGGTCGGGTGCGCGGTCCGCGGCCCCGGTGATCACCATCCCGCCGTAGCTGTGCCCGACAAGCACGGCGTCCCGCAGGTCCTCGACGTCGAGAGCGGCCACCACGTCCTGGATGTGCGTCTCGAGGTTGACCGTGCCCTGGAGTAGGTGCCTGCGTTCACTCAGACCGGTCAGCGTCAGCGGGTGGACGCTGTGTCCGAGGTCGCGCAACCGTCGGGTGAGGTCCTCGAAGCACCATCCACCGTGGCACATTCCGGGGACGAGTACGACGTTCGTCATGATCCTGCTCCTTCGGTTGGTCGTGATTGGTGAGGGATCGCCCGGGTCGGGGCCCGACGAGGGCGATCAGTGCGGCAACGGTGCCCAGGACAGCGGTCCAGGCGAGGGTGGCCGTGGTGGAGGTGCGGTCGGCGACCAGGCCGGCGAGCCATGGACCGGCCGTCTGACCGGCGGCGAACACCGCGGTGAAGAGGGCGAGCGTGGCGGTCCAGTCGACGGCCGGTGTGTGGGTCCTGATGAGGGCGGTGATCGCGGCCGGCACGCCCATGAAGGTCGCGCCGTACAGGAGAGCGGAGGTCAGAACGACAGGTGTCGCGGACGACACCAGCATCAGCGCCGCGCCGCCGCTCAGCACGGCGAGGAGGGTGGCCAGCGCCCGGTTGCCGGGCCACCGGGCGATCGGACGACTCCACACCGCCGGTGCCGCCGCGACCGCTGTGCCGAGCACGGCCCAGGTGAGGACGACCTGCCCGACGGAGGTGCCCTGGTCGACCAGATAGGCCGAGAGGAATGTGATGTAGGTGATGTAGCCGGCAGCGAACAGCAGGTAGGCCAGGGCGGGTGCCAGCAGCGGCCGGAGCCGTGCCCGGCCGGTCACGGGCGCTTCGGGTTCGCTGCTGGGTGCGGTCCAGCTCACCACCGTCGCCAGCGCGGCAGCGGCGCCCAGAGCCACCCAGGCCAGCCGCCAGTGCTCGCCGAGCAGGGGTACGGCCACGCCGCTGAGCACGATGCCCAGCCCCGTGCCGGCGAAGTACACCGTGATGGGGGTGGCTGACTCGGCGGCTGCCGCGAGGCGGGACGCGAGCACCCCGCCCACGATGAACACCACCGCGCCGGTGGCCCCGGACAGCGTACGGAGGACCACCAGCGTCAGGTAGTCGCCGCTGACAGCGGTGGCGGCCAGCGACGCGGCAGTCAGCGCCATGGCGACGCGGAACGCGGTGGCCGCACCCAGGCGGCGCACCAGCCCGCGTGTCAGCAGCGCGCCGAGCAGATAGCCGAAGCCGTTGGCCGCGCTCATCCCACCGGCTGCCGCCAGTGTCCAGTTCAGATCGTCCCGCATCGCCGGCAACAGCAGCCCGTAGGCGAAGCGTGCGAAGCCGAGAGCGGATGCGGTGCCCAGGGCGAGCCGCAGGGCCGGCCACAACCCGGTGGGCGCGGTCGACGTCATGAGCCCTCCCGAGGATCGAACCGATCAGTACGAACTCGGGAGATGCTAGCAGTAGAAGGAACCGCCCGGTACCATCTATCCCGTGCCAGTTCCCAAGGGATCAACGATCGACCCGGAGCGCACCCGCTCGGGCATCATCGACGCGGCCTCACCGCTGCTGTACGAGCGAGGGCTCGACGGCATCGGCGTCGCCGAACTGTGCTCCCGCATCGGCGTGTCCAAGGAGACTCTCTACCGGTACTTCGGCAACAAGGACGGCCTGATCCGAGCGGTGCTGGAGGCGCGCAGCGACCGGGTGACGTCCTGGATCGCCACAGCCGCGGCCGCCGCCGGGGAGGATCCCCGCGACCAGCTCGCCGCCGTGTTCGACGAGCTTCAGCGGTGGTACGAGGAACCGACCTTCCGTGGCTGCGCCATGCACAACGCCGCAGCCCAACACCAGGCCCAGCCCGTCATGGGCATCACCGCGCGCCACCTGGACCGCCGCCTCGACCTCCTGACCGCAATCGCCCGGCGCGCCGGCGCAGCCGACCCGGACACGGCGGGGCGACAACTGCTGCTCCTGGTCGAGGGTGCAACTCTGATCGCCGCGCACTACGACAGTGCCAGCGCCGGCAAGCACGCCAAGCAGGCCGCCCTCGCCCTGCTGGCCGCCGGCCGGCCCATTGACGCCTGACTCTCCGGCCGCGCGTCATCCCGCTCGGTGCGCCTCGGGCGCGGCACACCTAGAGTGCGAGGGGTGACGAGTGTCCCCCGCGAGGCGGAAACGCCCATCGGTCCGATCGGCGCGACACTGTGCCGACTGATGTTCCTGGCCATCTGCCTGCCCGGACCGGTCCTGCTCGTCGCCGCCGTGACGCTGGACCCCCCGCGACCGCCCGCAGACTTCTGGGGCCTGCTCGCCGGTGGCGTACTGGCGACGTTCGTCGGCGTTGGTTTCGGCGTCTTCGGCTGGCGGGTGGTCAACCGCTCGCGCCGTGACGCACGTCGGCTGTCCGCCGCTGGTGTCGCCGCGACAGCGGAGATTCTCGCGGTCGCCAACCACTTGGGCGGCGAGGATCCCGGGCTGGAACTCCACCTGCGTATCAGCGGGCCCGGGTTCGCCACGTTCGAGGCAGACACGGTTCGCGCGGATGACCCGACGCTCGTGCCCGGTGCCTTGCTGGCTGCCGTCGTCGAGCCCGCTGATCGTCTCTTTTCGATCGCGTAGCGAACCGCGACACGCGTGTCCGCGTCGACCAGCGCCCGTGCGGCGCCGCGCTGAATGTCCCGCCGGGTCTGGTCGCTGCTTCCGGATGGCGTGCTCAGCCCCAGACGCTGCGCGGGTCAGCCGTGCTGCGCCGCAGGCATGCTCACAGGCCCCTGAGGCGAGGCGTCGAAACGCCCGTCGAGCGAGAGAGCGGCGCTCTCGTCGAGCTGCCCAGCGACGTCACCTCTCGGGAGGCCGCCATCCTGCCAGGAGCGTCGCAGCGTGAGCATGCCCGCAGCTCCGGTCAGCGTCCCGGCCGCGAAGGCGAGGATCAGTGCTCGCCTCGCGGTGGACTTTCTCGTGCGCGCCATGACTACCCCCTGAATCCAACGTGGCTGCATAGCGCTGATTGTCGGACTCGACGGACGAAGCCCGCAGCCAATCGGCAGACTGACATGAGGGCGAGCATTGCTCGCGTATCAGTCGTCGTGAGCTGCCGGTTTCCTCGCCCAGAGACAGGGCTGTGAGGAAGACTGGGACATCAGCGGCGGTTTGCTTGTTCGGCTGATCGGCGTGGCTGACAAGGAGTGGCGACGTTGAGTGACACGGATCTGGGCGCCCGCAGCGACCGGGGTAGTGAGTACGCCGACCTTTCCCGCCTGGTCCGAAACGCGGGTCTCCTCGACCGACGACCCCGCCGATACGCGGCGCGGGTGACGGCGGTGCTGGGTTGTCTCGTACTGATGGGCGTGCTGTTCGTGCGGCTCGGCTCGTCGTGGTGGCAGACGGCTACCGCGGCCGGCGTCGCGGTGCTCCTCGGGCAGCTGGCGTTTCTCGGTCACGACGCGGGGCATCGGCAGATTTTCCGTTCCCGCCGGGCGAACGACGTGGTCGGCCTGGTGTGCGCCAACCTGGTAACCGGGATCAGTTTCGGGTGGTGGGTCGACAAGCACAACCGCCACCATGCGAATCCGAACACCGAAGGCCGCGACCCCGACCTCGCGGTGGCTCCGCTGT
Organism: Micromonospora sp. NPDC005291; assembly: GCF_040607415.1. Classification (NCBI taxonomy): domain Bacteria; kingdom Bacillati; phylum Actinomycetota; class Actinomycetes; order Micromonosporales; family Micromonosporaceae; genus Micromonospora; species Micromonospora sp. NPDC005291. The sequence goes on along the minus strand of NZ_JBEXGR010000029.1, from coordinate 59,376 downwards.
CCTTCACCCAGGGTCAGGCTGCGGCGCAGCGCGGCCTGCGGGCGCTGTTCGTCCGGCACCAGGCGGCACTGTTCTTTCCTCTGCTGCTTGCGGAAGGTCTGCATCTGCACGCCGCCAGCGTCCGGGCAGTCGTCAGCCGCGGCGGACTCAGGCGCCGACGAACGGAAGCTGGCCTGCTCGTCCTGCATTTCGCCGGCTACCTCGGGACCGCGTTCCTGGTCCTGAGCGTTCCGCAGGCGATCGTGTTCATCCTGGTCAACCAGGCCCTCTTCGGCCTCTACCTGGGCAGCTCCTTCGCCCCGAACCACAAGGGCATGCCCATTCTGACCGAGGCCGACAACCTCGACTACCTACGCCGACAGGTCCTCACCTCCCGCAACGTGCGCGGCGGCCCGCTCCTCGACGCACTACTCGGTGGGCTCAACTACCAGATCGAACACCACCTCTTCCCCAGCATGCCCCGACCCAACCTCCACCACGCCCAGCCGCTGATCCGCCAGTTCTGCGCGGAACACGACATCGCCTACCACGAAACGACCCTCATCCAGTCCTGGGCGCAAGGGCTGGCACACCTACGGGCGGTGGGCACCGGAACGACCCGACCGGGCAACGGCTGAGACTGCTACCAGCTGAAGAACCGGCACAGCGACAAGTGCATGGCCATCGAGCGGCGGGACCTCTCCGGGTCCCGCCGCGGTTCTGTGTCCCCGGCCGGGCGAAGAGGCCGACTCTGGTTCCGTGAAACCGGGGTGTTTGACGAGCCGGGACGCCCCGATTTCCGTGAAGGCGAGCGGATAGCACGGACCCCGCCCGTCACACCCCGCCGGCCGCCGCCGGCCGCCAACGGCGCCGCGCGGGCGTGAAATCAATAAAATTAAGATCAACATCTTGGAAATTCAGGATTCTTAAGTTACAAATTTAGGTATGACAGAGCGGGCGATGGAATGGCAGGAACTCACCAGCCTGACGCGAGGCCAGCCGTTCGTCGTCGAGCGGGTGCGCCTGGAGAGCAACGGCGTCGCGATCGAGGGCGAGTTCGAGCTGCCGCAACTGGCTCAGCTCAACGTCGAGGACCAGGTCTTCGTCACGGCGTTCGTGCGCTGTCACGGTTCGATCAAGGAGATGGAACGCATCTTCGGGGTGAGCTACCCGACGATCAAGTCACGACTCAACCGGATCACGCAGATGCTCGACTTCGTCGAGACCGACCCGGCGCCGTCGCGGGCCGACATCATCGACCGGCTGCGCCGCGGTGAGATCACCGCACAGCAGGCGCTGGCCGAGCTGGACGGCCGGGCGTGATGCCCCAGTTGGTGACCGTCAAGGTCAACCGCCCGGACCATCGGCCCATCCGCGTCTGGGTTCCGGTTCTCCCCGTGGCGCTCGTTCTCTTCCCAGTCGTGGTCCTGGTCGTGCTCGCGGCGATCGTGGCCTGCCTGGTGTTCCGCATCCGTGTGGTGCGGGCGCTCGGCGCCGGTTGGCGCGTCATCTCCGCGCTGCCCGGCGCCCGCTTCGACATCGAGCAGGGCCGCACGGCCGTGCTCGTGGCTATCCGATAGGAGAGGTTCGAATGACCGAACAACGCAAGGACATCCTCGACATGCTGGCCGCCGGCAAGATCACCGCCGAGGAGGCGGAGCAGCTCATCGCCGCCCTCGAACGGGACCAGGCTCCGGCGACGGCGACTCACGACGCCCGATCGAAGGGCAAGGTGAAGTACCTGCGGGTGGTGGTGGACGCCACCGACAACGGCGAGCCGTCGCGGGTCAACGTGCGGGTGCCCCTGCAACTGCTACGGGCTGGCGTACGGCTGGCGGCGCTCATCCCGCCGCAGGCACTGGTCAAGGCCAACGCCTCACTCAGCGACTCAGGTGTGCCGATCGACCTGACGCAGCTCAAGCCCGAGCAGTTGGAGGCGCTCGTGGAGCACCTCGACGAGGTGACCGTGGAGGTGGACTCCCCCGATGCCACCGTGCGGGTCTTCTGCGAGTAGGCGCCGTCCCGTGGACGGCCCCTCGAGAGGGTGCTGGAACACCCTCCCGAGGCTGCGCCCGCCGCAACAGAGCACGCAGCAGAGCACAGGTGAACTGCCAACCTGAAGTCTAGCCACCCACCAGCAACCAGCGGAGGGACCACTCGGACGGGTGGTCCCTCCGCTGCGTCCCACCGGACGGGTCCCATGTCGGCAGTCCGTCGTTGTCCGGGCGTCGGGCGACTCCGTAGCGTCGCGGCTACGCATCGATGCCAGCGGAAGGACCCCTCGTGACCGAACTCGTCGCTCCGCAGCTCGTCGTGAACAACAGAATGCTCTACTTCGGTTGGCTACCGGCCGACCCCGATGCGGTGGCCGCCCTGGTGCCCGACGGCCTAACGCCGGCACCGAACCACCAGGTCTTCATGAACCAGTACGTCGTCGACGACGCCGGGCAGACCTCCGGCTCCCGCCACACTGCTGTCGTGGGCGGTCGGGCCACTGTGGTCCAGGCGACCCATTCCAACCACGAACAGAATCAGCTAACCGTGCGCACGGTTCCAGGAGCGGCCAGACCGCAGAGGAACTGATCGAGCAATTCGGTCTGACGGGCCGGGGGGAAGCGCTCCGGGTCGAAGAGTGCCTGCACGACCAGCCCGTGCGCGAAGGCTGCACTGCCAGCGGCCACGTCGTCGGGGTCGCTGTCGGCGATCTCCCCGCACCGGAGTGCGGCGTGGACGTGCTCACGCAGGGCAGCGCGCCACCGCGCGTAACGCCGTTGCTGGTCGGCTCGTCAGCCCTTGGCCTGACTGCGACGGGCCCGCCGACGGGGCTTGTCGTCGCCACCGGCAAGCCGGGTGAAGGTGAGCATGTTCGCCAGCGCCACGGCGATGATCGCGAGGCCGACCTGGATCGCGAGCACGGCCCAGTCCCAGCGCAGCACCCACACCCGCACGCTGGCTTCGTCGTCGATGTGGAGCGCCCTGGCGACCAGGGTGCCCAGCACCGCCGAGCCGACGCCGATGACGAACGTGGCGAAGAAGCCGATCCGCTGCCTCCCCGGCAGGATGAGTCGTCCGAGCAGGCCGACGAGGGCACCGATGAGCACCGCGCCGAGATAACCAGTTACCAGCATTGCCGTCTCCCCTCCAGCAGTGCCGAGATACATGCCCGAATCTCACGTTCCCGGAAACCCCGCCCCGGCCGTCGCCCGGCCGCAGGTCGTGTGGAGGGTTGCGCGCTTCTCGGGCGACGGAGTCTCAGCGGGTGAGGCCGACCAGCGTCGCCAGTCGCGCCACGCCGGCCGGCGCCGGGTTCGCGCGGGCGATCTCGGCGATCACGGTACGCGCCAACGGCCGGCACCGAACTTCGGCCGGCGCGACGCTGTCCGCGTCCACCAGGGCGCGTGCAGCCCCGCGCAGGTCACCCACCTGGAGGTACGCCCGCGCGGCATCGACCAGGTACGCGCCCCGATGCTCGGCTGGCAACCGCCGCCACGCCTCCCGCCGGATCACGATCACGTGCCGCTGCACCGCCTCGGCGGCATCACCCCGCGAGGCCGCCAGCACCACCCGCGCCAGCTCGACGGCGACCGGCCCGAAGCTGGTGCGGTGCGCGTCGTCGTACCCCCGAAGGTTGGCGGCGACCCCCGCGGCCCGGTCGGTCAGCTCATCGGCGCGGCGGTGCTCGCCGCAGCCGGCGGCGGCCAGTGCGGCCTGCACCAGCAACGTCCCACCCACCGTCCTCCCCCAGCGATCACCCTCGCTCTCGCGATCAAGAGGTTTGCGGGAAGTTTGATCTCCAAAAGCGCCGCAAACCTCTTGATCACCGGCACGGGATGAGGGTGGAAGGACGCGGTTGGCGGCGGGGAGCAGCGCGGCCAGGGCCAGGCGGTCGCGGCCCGACGCGCGTAGCGCCTGCCCGACTGACACGGCCGCCGTCGCCGCGAGGACCGGGGCGCCGCTGGCGGCGGCCATCGCGCGGTCGGCGGCCAGCCACCCGAGGTCGGCCTCGCCGAGCTTCACCAGCAGCGACGAGGTGATCCGGTACGCCTGCACCAGCAACTCCGCCGACCGCGCGCCCTGGGTGGCGTCGAGCAGACCCGGCAGCACCCGCACCAACTGCCCGTAGTGCGCGTGCTGGTAGGTCAACCAGGCGTACCCGACCTGCCTTCGCAGCTCTTCCGACGTCGGGGCTGGGGCTTGTGGAGTGTCGTAGCGGGCGAGAGCCGCCCGGATGTCGTCCACCCCGTCCGGCGTGCCGGCGGGGGTGCCCCGGCTTTCGCCGAGCAGCACCTCCGGGTCGATGCGCAGGACGTGGGCCAGCTCCTGGATCACCGAGTACCGGTCCAGGGTGCGGGCGCCCCGCTCGATCTTGTCCACCCAGCTCTTCGACCTGCGCAGCCGGTCGGCGAGCATCTGCTGCGTCATCTGCCGCCGCACCCGCCAGCGGGCTACACGGCGGCCGATCGGAAGGTCATCGCTGGTCACGCCGCCACCGCCGGTCCGGGACCGCGCGGGTCGTGTCCTCCACCGGTACGCGCTCCGCCTCGGCCTGAGCCAGGAGGCGCTGCTTGGCAGCCTCCCGCTCGGCCGCCTCTGACTTCTCGCCCCTGCTCGCCGGTTCATCGCCCTGCACGCCCACCTCCGTCAAGTGTGGCGCGGCGCTAGATCTTCGCCGTCGCTCAGAACTCCTAGCGCCAGCGAAGCCGGCTGCTGATGCATAGACCAGATGGCAAGCGATGCGCCCGATTGCGCTGCTCAAGGCGTGGGTTGCGCAGGGTTGCGCGGGTCTCCATCGGAACTTGGAAACCAATAGGCTCGTCACTGGTGGTAGTTGACTGAAGCCTGGAGGCGGACCATGGCGCGACCGGTGACGAACGCGGCGTTCGAAGGGCTGCTGCTTGCCGCCGGTTACGGCAACGCTCATGCCGCCTTCGCTCGCCAGCTCAATCACGCCGGCCGCGACCAAGGCACCTGGCGATACGACGCTGCCAGCGTCTACTGGTGGCTGCGCGGTCGTCGGCCTGGCGAGCACGCCCAGGCCGCCATGGCCGAGACCCTAGCCCGAAAGCTCGGTCGCTCAGTCCCGGTCACGGAGTTGGGCTTCGGCGCGGCCGACGACATCGGGCCTTGCGTCTACCCCGCGTCCGTCGATGGTGCAATCGATTCCGCCGAGCGGCTCTGGACGAGGCTGGCTAAGCACCTCCACCAACATGCCAGCGAGGCATTCGACAACGGCAAGGCGCTAGAGGCAGCGCTCGGCTGGCGGTATGACCTGCCCGACGAGACGGTCAGCCGGAACGGCCGGCAACAAGTCACCTCCACCGACGTTCAATCGCTGTACGCGCTGGCGGACCACTTCACCGATCTCGACCGACGTCACGGCAGCGGCTCTCAAACCACCCGGGCGCTAATGGCCGACTTCCTCGTGCGTCAGGTCACTCTCATGCTGCGCGGCACCTACACGGACGCGGTGGGGCGCGACCTCATGCGCGCAGCCGCGATGCTCTCCGGCCAACTCGCCTTCATGTCTTACGACGCAGGCGACCATGCCACCGCTCAACATCACGTGACCGTCGCCCTGCGGTACGCCAAGGCCGCCGACGATCGCCTGTACGGCGCTCACCTGCTGGCCAACCTTGCCACCCAGGCTGTGCACCTAGGCCACGCCCGGGATGCGGCCCGACTCGCCGAAGCGGCCATTGACGGGGCGGGGCGCGCACCAGCCGCTGTGCTCGCTCGGCTGCACGCCACCGCCGCTACCGCGTACGGACAGTCAGGCAACCGACGAGCCTGCCAGCTCGCACTCAGCAAGGCTGAGCGTGCTCTCGACCAGGCGGGCGCAGCCTCCAGCCCACGCTGGGTCAACTACTTCAGCCCTGCCCACCTTGCCGGGGCCGCACTAAGGTGCCTGGGCGACCTGCATCTGTACACACAAGCCCTCCGACACGTTCCCGACGCGCTCACCCTCGGCAGTCAGAACACCCGGACGCGTGCACTGCACACCGCCCTCATCGCCATGACTCATGCCCGGGCTGGAGACACCGACGCCGCGTGCAACTGGGGCTGGAAGCTGGCGGAGCACGCTGCGGTTGTCGACTCGGCACGCGTTCAGCACCGCGTCCGCGAACTCACTACCACGCTCAGCCCGCAGCAGGCATCGCCTCAGGTCACCGAAGTCCTGCATGCCCTCGCGGTCATACCAGCAGCCATCTAGAGCGAAGCACACCTAGGCATGTCCGCTAGCGTCACCGAGGTGACCTGGACGGAGCCCGCCATCTGGTACGCCAACCTGGCTTCCTTCTACGCCGCCTCCGCGGCCTTCATCACCGACCCGGCCGGCAACGTGCTTCTCGTAAAGCCCACGTACCGCGACCACTGGGTCTTCCCTGGCGGATATGTGGACGAGGGCGAATACCCGCATGATGCCTGCGCCCGCGAGATCCGCGAGGAGTTGGGGATCGCGGTGGTGGTGGGTGACCTTCTCGTAGTCGACTGGGCGCCGTCCGCCGGGCAGCGGCCTAGGGCAATCATCAGCTTCACGTTCGACTGCGGGTTCATCGCCAGCCTCGACGGCTTCAAACTGCCGGGACAGGAGTTAGAGGACATCGCCTTCTTCCCGCGCCAGGAGGCCGAGCAACGTCTTCCCGACAACATCGCCACACGAGTTGATGCGGCAATGCGAGCGCGTAGGCGACATGCGCCGGTCTACCTTGCTGGCGGCTCGGTCGCCCCACCGTCCTGAAGTGATACAGCAACTCAAGATGGAGGACCTTCACCTCAGCCTACATGAACACAATCTGGCTGGGTAATACGCCTCGGGCGCACATGGAACCCCATGCCGCGTAATGAAGTGTCTAAATACCCTGCCGACTGGCACTTGACGCTTTTGGAGCCTGAATCGCCAACGTCACGTTGCCCGCGCCGCTGGAAGCCCTACCGGATAACGATGAAGGTGCCAGTGCGCTGAACGCTGACTCAGTGAAGCCTGCCAGCGAGGGCGGCAGCGACCGAGAAGCGAGATGAGCCCGGCGCAGGTAACAGTCTGCTCTCACTGGAGATCCACCGTCAGTCATGGCTGATCGGTCACCCATTACCATGGCACCCTGGATCCCACCCAAAGCGAGTCCCGTCCATCGGGCCAATCCAGCGGTATGCGAGCGCCCTATCAGCTAGAACAAGGCCGTCGCCACAATGAGCAACGTGGCCAGGCTATTAATCCAGTGAGGGGTCGAAACCGAAGCCCCCATTAAGAAGACACCAACCCTGGCCGCGGCGGAAAGAAGCCGTACCGACCCGAGTTCCGGTTACCGCTGAAATAAACCAGCACGGATTCACTCGACAGCGTCTCAGGAGGATCTTCGTTCTCGAGAATAATGGACTGACCGTCGAATTGCGTGTCAAAGTAGGAGTAGAACCGCTCGGTTAGGCTCGTGACCTCCTCTTCAGAAGGGGCTTCTGCTAAACCAGGGTCCGGCTCCCGATAAGGCCTAACGGGAGTGTCCATCACAATAAAGCCCGGGTGTTCCAGTTCGCGGTCAAAGCAATACTGCGCCAGTCCAGCCGTGAAGGCGGCGTGAAGGACTGCCCGCATGCCCTTGCCGTGGGAACTGCGGGGTTGCTCGTCAACCATCACGTCGCTGGCGCTCTTCGAGTACCTGACCGCACCAGCGTTAGGGAGGGACCATGCTTCCACAACTCGGTTGATGGATGCGGAAAACTCAGCGGCTATGAGTTCGTTGAGCTCTGGCGGTCGCACCGGCTCGCCCTCGTCCTCCGGCTCCACGGTCGCTTTGAGGGTCAGGAGCCTCGCGATTTGGTCGTGAGTGTTCAGAGCTAACTCGATAGCTGACTTGACCGCGAGGAGCTCCTGCAATTCCTCCCTCTCGGGTTGCAGCGATACATCAACCGATCCTATCTGCGCTCTAAGTCGATCGGCCTCGTCCATGAACTCGCTGATGGCCTGGCGGAGGCGGATCTCTTGGGATTCCAGGTCTCCGATGGTGACGTTCAAATCATCTCTGAGGCCGGCCGTCTTCTGCATCTCAGATAGCACCGATTCACCGAAAGCCGTTACCTCCCCAACAGCGTGCAGCTCGGCCGACTGGTGCTCCACTTCCGCACCACAGAATACGCACACTCCGGGCTGGAAGTATCCCAGTAGGGTGCCCGCCTCCTGCACCATCTCCAACCGCGCAAGATCCGACTCGTACTTCGCCTTGAGTAGTCCGAAACGCCCGAGAAGTTCGGCCACCTCGTCGAGGCGTGCCTGGTACGTGTTTTTCTCTCCAAGGATCGTCATCTGCTCAGTTAGCAGCTCCACTCGAGTATTCAATGAACTCTCGATAGATGATGTCTGTTGCTGAATCGAGTTCAGAATTAAGCCGTGGCGTTGCTTCAATTCCAACACCGAGCCGGTGCCGTCAATGGAGTTCTGGAGTTCCCCGATGGCTCTTTCAAGGATTTCGGTTTTACCTTTACTGACTTTCCGCTTCTCGGCGGCGTCAGCGGACCGCGCGAATTTGGAGTCGTCCTCACCCTGCAAGAGGAGCTTAAGAAGCGAGAGTTCGGGCGTTCGGTTAAGAAACTGGCCAGAGAATTGCGGGGCAATTTTACTCTGAACCTTCGTCTCATCGATGACGGATAAGAGACAAAGGTTTCGAAAGCTAAGAGGGGCGGTCACGTTTTGCCGGTTCTTCCGCAGTTCTTTACCATCAAGACCGATAGCTTGTAAAAGGTAGCGTGAGAGGCTCAGCCGGCCACCAGAGGTATTCCCATGGGTGGCGGTGAGAGTAAAATCTGCCGGCCTGCTGGGAAGCGTTCTCAGGTCTTCCAAAAAGGCGGAGAAGTGGCCACCCGCAAGTCGGCGAACGAGCGTGAGCGGGGTATCGTCCGCAAGGGTCATGGTTAACATGACGTCCTTGTAGGCTTCGGATTCCGGGATCGACTTAAGGGACTTTGCGCCAAGCATAAAGTCGATTGCCTCAAAGACGTAGCTCTTGCCTGTATTCGAACCACCGTAAATGACGGTCAGGCCGGGGCCGAACTCTACTGAAGCATCAGGCACTCCCTCACCTACGACAGTCAGACGAACTAATCTTAGGCGACTCATGAATCCCCCTGGTGCTCAGGTGCCGTGAGGGGGTCTGGCGTGAAGTTATCTACTCCCCCTAGGCTTGCGATCAGACTACGAAGCACTGCTGGATCGGCGTCGCCGAAGGATTCGAGCACCCACTCCGCGCGACGTCGCAACTCCTGCATGTACTCCGACTCGAGAAGGCCCACGAAACCAGGAGCGTTGTCGGTTGCTGCGTATGCGATGCCCCCTGGCTCCACACGAAGCGAAACCAACCTAGCCCGAATCATGACCTCGAGCCCATGTTCGAGCATGTTTCGTTTGACAGTTATCTCACTCTGATGATTCGGTACGTCCGGATGCAGGCTTTCTGGTCCACCAAACTCTCGGGAGTGGAGTAACGTGTAGTCAAGAAAAGAAAGGCTCGCGATGTCGAAGGCTCTAGGAAAAGCGGCCGACAGGAGTGTCAGGGCTCGCAGGCCGACTTCGAGCGGACCATTGAGCGTCGGGGCGGTCATTGGTCGCACCAGTCAAGTCGATCGCCATTAGCAAGCTGGTGACAGATGCCGCGTTTGTCCCGGTTCTTAGAGACATTTACAAGAGGGTTCTTGGGTGAAAGGTTTAGTGCCACTACAGCTTCCAGGACTGCCTGTAGTCGATCCAAGCCGTGATCGAAATCACGAAAGTGTGTTTCTACTACCCCGTCGTAGACATCGTCTTGAAGATTTTCAAATGTTCCCGGCAGAACGCTGTCCCGGGCGAACAGTCGGAGGGCTTCGGCACTATAGAACGCCTCTCTTTGCCGACTGAAGTGCTTCGAAATCCTTGGGTTAACTTCCACGTCTGCTGGCGTAGTTATCTCTAATCCATAGCGTTCCGAATAGGCAGCCAGCAACTGCTCGACATACCTGCGCTCTTCGACCTCAAGGGTGTTCGGCGGTGGCTCTACTTCCGGCCTGTCGGGCAGGGGAGCGTCAAACCGCTGAACGTGGTACCGGGTTCTCTTGTGGACGTCGAACATTTCGTGCAGCTCGACCGACTGGAAGATGCTGTAGTCGAGCGTTTCGGCCTGCGCTTTGATCTGGGCGATGAGGGCCGGTTCTAATCCAGCTCCCAGCGGCTTCTCGCCACCAAACTTCTCGAGAAACTTGACGCGGAGCTGGGAGGGTGAGCTAAGGAGCCGCGAAAGTGTCGGGCCGCATTTTTTTGGTGCCATAAAATGGTATCGCCGCGGCAGTGTGTAGTGCCCCTCAACGACGGCACGCAGCATCTTGAACATCTCCGGGTAGGCGTCGCTGGGTAAAAGCGCCGCCTCGTAGTGCTTGCACTGGAAACAGTCCCAAGTGCCGCCGAAGCCGTTCGGAGTCAAGAATGCGGCAATGTCGGCGCCTCGATCGCCCGAGCCACCAATACGCTTGATTTGGTGGTAGTCCTCTGACAATCCCGTGGCGTATTCGAGTACAAACTCTTCCCACTCGCCGGGATCGTAGAAGTAAATCAGCTGGTGCGGCTTTGGTGGTTTCGGCAGCGTGAGTCGTCCAACGGTCGCTATGCTGCTCCCAACTGGCGGCGGCAGATCCGAGAGTTCCTGACTCGGCGGAGCTGAATTGGGCACGCCGCACTCCCCCCCCCGGTGTAGCTGCTCGGCCACGTGGGGTACACCCTAAACCAGTTGCAGCGAGAGGGCGAGAGTCAAGAATCCGACTTGGGTTGATCCGTACTCATTCTGTCCCGTCTTTTGTGCTTGCGACGTCGGGGCCGTTATGCGGCTTTCCTATGGCACGGATGTGCCGCTTCGGCGTAAGCCCGACACGTAGCGGGGAAAGACCGCTGCCTCCGAACCCCTGGCGCTTCTCCGTCCGGCTCGGTGCGCACACACGTTTTCAACCTCGAGCGTGCTTGATGCGAGTCCGCCCCGGTCTTGAGTGCGAAACGGGGTGCCCTTTGGTCAGAGCGCCACGATCGCCGCCGTCTCCGCAGGCAACTGGATCCGGTCGCGCATCACCGTGACCCCCTCCCCCGTGGCCAGCAGCACCCGCCGAGCCACCCCAGGCAACGACACCCCCTGCCCCCGCCCGGCGAAGTTGGCCACAACCAGCGTGTCCCCCCGCCGCATCAGCAAAAACTGGTCCCCATGCTGCACAGATACCGCGTGCAACCGAGGATCAGACAGATCCGGAGAAGAACGACGCAAGGCGATCAACCGCTGGTAGAACGCCAACATCTCCCGATGCTCAGGCTTGTCCAGCTCAGCCCAGTCCAACCGCGACCGCACGAACGTCTCCGGGTCCTGCGGATCAGGCACGTCCCCCTCAGCCCACCCGTGCGAAGCAAACTCTCGCCGCCTCCCCAGCGCCACCGCAGTAGCCAGCTCAGGCTCCGGGTGCGAGGTGAAGAACTGCCACGGCGTAGAAGCCGCCCACTCCTCCCCCATGAACAGCATCGGAGTGAACGGCGCGGTCAGCAGCAGCACAGCCCCCACCCGCAAGAGAGAGGGCGACAACGAAGCCGAGATCCGATCCCCGGTAGCCCGGTTACCGATCTGGTCATGGTTCTGCAGGTAAGCCACCAGCCGATGCCCAGGAACACGGGAGTCCAGAGGCCGCCCGTGGTGCCGGTTCCGGAAACTGGACCAGGTGCCGGCGTGGAAGAACCCGCCGGTCAGCACGTCCGACAGCGTCTCCAGAGAGCCGAAGTCCCCGTAGTACCCCTGCCGCTCCCCCGTCAACAGCGTGTGCAGAGCGTGGTGCGCGTCGTCGTTCCACTGGGCGTGCAGCCCGAACCCACCCGCCTCCCGAGGCGTGATCAGCCGGGGATCGTTGAGGTCCGATTCGGCGATCAGGGACAGCGGGCGACCCAGGTGCGTCGATAGAGACTCCACCTCGATCGCCAGCTCTTCGAGCAGCGACACCGCGCGGGTGTCGGGCAGCGCGTGTACGGCGTCGAGCCGCAGCCCATCGACGTGGTAGTCGCGCAGCCACATGAGCACGCTGTCGATGATGTAGCGGCGTACCTCGTCGGAGTGCGGGCCGTCCAGGTTGACCGAGCGGCCCCAACTGTTGCTCTGCTCGGCGAGGTAGGGGCCGAACCGCGGCGCGTAGGCCCCGGAGGGCCCGAAATGGTTGTAGACGACGTCGAGGATCACCCCCAGCCCCTTGGCGTGGGCGGCGTCGACGAACCGTTTCAGGCCGTCGGGGCCGCCGTAGGGCTGGTGCGGGGCATACCAGCAGACGCCGTCGTACCCCCAGTTGTGTTCGCCGTTGAAGGCGTTGACCGGGAGCAGCTCGATCAGGTCGACACCCAGGGAGACGAGGTGGTCGAGGCGGTCGATGGCCGCGTCGAAGGTGCCCTCCGGGGTGAAGGTGCCGATGTGCAGCTCGTAGAGGATGCTGCCGGGCAGCTGCCGGCCCGTCCACGAGGAATCACTCCACTGGAACGCAAGATGGTCGTAGCGTCGGCTGGGCCCGTGCACACCAGCAGGCTGCCACGGCGACCGGGGGTCGGGCAGTGGCGTTTCGTCGTCGTTCAGCAGAAAGGAGTAGTCGAGGCCGGCGTCGGGCACCTCGACCTTCCACCAGCCGTCGGTGGCGGCGCGCATCTCGTGGTCGGTGTCGCCGGGCAGGCGCAGCCGGACGCGGGTGGCGTCCGGTGCCCAGACGGTGAATTCGGTCATCGCGCAGCCTCCACGGAAGCGGTGGGAGGAGCCAGCAGTGCGACGGGGTAGTCGGCCAACAGGTCGTCCAGAGGCGTCTCCCCGCCACTGTAGACCCGGCCGGTGAACAGGTCCTTCATCTCGTTAACGGGAAGCGACAGGACTGTGTCGCACCACCCGCCGATGCGGGCCAGGCCCAGCGGCAGGCGGGTCGCCACGGCGATCGCGCCGCCCCGGTCGAAGGCCACCACGTGCCGGCCGCCCGGCCCGTGCGCCGGCACCGGCCGGTAGCCGGTGAACAGCTCCGGGTGCGCCCGTCGCAGCCGCAGGGTCCGCGACACGACGAGGAGCTTCGCCGCGCCGTCGGTGTCGATCGGGGGACGCCAGCCGTCGTCGAGGCGTGCCAGCATCTCTCGGCGTACGTCGAAGTCGACCGGGCGGCGGTTGTCGGGGTCGACGAGGGAGTTGTCCCACAGCTCGGTGCCCTGGTAGGTGTCCGGGATTCCGGGCATGGCGAGCTGGATGAGCTTCTGCCCGAGCGAGTTGCACCAGCCGGCCGGGGTGATGGCGGCGGCGAGTTCGGTCAGCTCGTCGTGCAGGCTCGGGTCGTCGTACATCCGGTCGACCACGGCGTGCAGGGCCTGCTCGAAGACCGGGTCGGGGTCCGCCCAACTGGTCGAGGCCGCCGCCTCCCGGGCGGCCTTCTCGACGTACGCGTGCAGCCGCTCCCGCTCGATCGGCCACGCGCCGACGGCGGTCTGCCACAGCAGGTGGGCGAACGACGGGTCGGGCAGCGGGGCGTACTCCATCCAGGCGCCGACCTGCTCGGCCCAGCGTTGCGGCAGCTCACTGAGCACGGCGAGCCGGGCCCGCACGTCCTCGCCGCGCTTGGTGTCGTGGGTCGAGACGGTCGTCATGCTCGCCGGCCAGCGGACCTGCCGGGCGGCGGCGAAGCGGTGGAACTCCGCCGGCGGCACCCCGAAGTGGGCGGGGCTGCCGCCGACCTCGTTGAGCGCCACGAACCGGGTCCCGCGGTAGAACGCGGTGTCCTCCACGCCCTTGGCCATCACCGCGCCGGTGAACTGCGGGAAACGGCAAGCCAGCTCGTCCTCCGGGTCCCGCAGTCGGCGGGTGACCGCGTCCAGGGCGGTGGCCAGGTCGGGGCGACGCCGGCCGGCCTCGGAGCGGGCGGCGGCGAGATACCGGACGCCGTTCGGGGGGTAGCCCCGGTAGACGGGGAACGCCGCGGCCAGCTCGGCGAGCGCCGCGCGGGCCTGCTCGGCCGGCACGTCGGGGGCGAGCGCCGCCAGCCGGGTCAGCTCGGCGGCGAGCAGCCGGGTGGCGGCGGCCAGCTTCGTGTCGTGGGTCAGGTCCTCCCACGAGGTGTGCTGCCCGGCGAGGCGGGTGTCCAGCGCGGTGAAGTCCCCCTCGGTGTCCGTGTCGACGAAGAGACCGTTGACCGCAGCGAGAGCGTCGTAGCCGGTCGTGCCGTCCACCGGCCAGTCCGGCAGCTCCTCCCCGTACTCCAGGATCTTCTCCACCACGAGCCAGGCGTCCGGCGCGGCCTCCCGCAATCGGGCCAGGTAGCCGGCGGGGTCGCGCAGGCCGTCGGGGTGGTCGACGCGGATGCCGTCGACCTCGCCGTCCGCTGCCCAGCGCAGGATCAACTCGTGGGTGGCGGCGAACACCGCCGGATCCTCCACCCGCAGCCCGGCCAGGCCGGAAACGGCGAAGAACCGGCGGTACGTCAGCTCGGCGTCACCGCGACGCCAGGAGATCAGCTCGTAGTGCTGCCGGTCGTGCACCTCGCGCGGGCTGCCGTCGCCGGTGCCGTCGGCGACCGGGAAGCGGTGCTCGTGGTAGCGCAGCTCCCCGTCGACCAGCTTGAGGTCGTCGAGGGCGGCCGGGTCGTCGGCCAGCACCGGCAGCAGCAGCCGGCCCCGGTCCCAGTCGATGTCGAACCAGTCGGCGTACGCCGAGTCGCGCCCCCGGCGCAGCACGTCCCACCAGGCGGGGTTGGCCGGCGGCACGGCCACCCCGGCGTGGTTGGGCACGATGTCGACGACCAGGCCGAGCTTGGCGTCGCGCAGCGCGCGCAGCAGCCGCTGCCGAGCGGCTTCACCGCCCACCTCCGGGTTGACCGCCCGGTGGTCGACCACGTCGTAGCCGTGCGCCGAGCCGGGGGTGGCGGCCAGCAGCGGGGCGCTGTAGAGGTGACTGACGCCCAGGTCGGCGAGGTAGTCGATGATCCCGGCGGTGGCGTCCAGGTCGAAGCCGGGGCGGACCTGCACGCGGTAGGTAGTTTGGATGTTGTGGGTCTTGTCGGTGTGAGGGGGCACCGCCATGTCAGATCGTCCTCTCCAACACCACCAGGGAACGGTCCGGCACCCGGATGGTGCCGCCCGCGCTGATCACCGTGACGTCGTCCGGGTCGGGTTCGGCGGTGCTGATCACCCGTTCCCACTTCTGGCCGTACTCGCTGCCGGGCAGGGTGAAGTCCAGGGGCGCGTCGTGGGCGTTGAAGCAGAGCAGGAACGAGGCGTCGTGGTGGCGCTGGCCGTACTGGCCGCGCTCCCGGATGCCCTCGCCGTTGACGAACAGCGCCACCGAGCGGCCGAAGTCGTTGCCCCAGTCCTCGCCGGTCATCTCCCGTCCGTCGGGCGTGTACCAGGCCAGGTCGGGCAGCGGCTCGTCAATGCCACGCCCGCCGACCGGCAGGCCGGTGAAGAACCGGCGGCGGCGGAACACCTGGTGCCGTTTGCGGAAGTCGGTGAGCGTACGGACGAACTCCAGCAGCTGTTCGTCGGCGTTGTCCCAGTCGACCCAGGCCAGCTCGCTGTCCTGGCAGTAGACGTTGTTGTTGCCGTGCTGGGTGCGGCCCAACTCGTCGCCGTGGCCGATCATCGGCACGCCCTGGGAGAGCATCAGGGTGGCCAGGAAGTTACGCCGCTGCTTGGCCCGCAGGGCGAGCACCGCCTCGTCGTCGGTGTCGCCCTCGACGCCACAGTTCCAGGAGCGGTTGTGGCTCTCGCCGTCCCGGTTGTCCTCGCCGTTGGCCTCGTTGTGCTTGTCGTTGTACGACACGAGGTCGTTGAGCGTGAACCCGTCGTGGACGGTGACGAAGTTGATGCTGTGGAACGGGCGACGCCCGTCGTCCTGGTAGAGGTCGGCGGAGCCGGAGATCCGGGACGCGAACTCCGCGAGGGTCGCCGGCTCACCGCGCCAGAAGTCTCGTACGGTGTCGCGGTATTTGCCGTTCCACTCGGTCCACAGCGGCGGGAAGTTGCCCACCTGGTAGCCGCCGGGGCCGACGTCCCACGGCTCGGCGATCAGCTTGACCTGGCTGACCACCGGGTCCTGCTGCACCACCTCGAAGAAGGTGGAGAGCCGGTCGACCTCGTAGAACTCCCGGGCCAGGGTCGCGGCCAGGTCGAAGCGGAACCCGTCGACGTGCATCTCCTGCACCCAGTAGCGCAGCGAATCCATGATCAGTTGCAGGGAGTGCGGGCTGCGAACGTTGAGGCTGTTGCCGGTGCCCGTGTAGTCGACGAAGTAGCGCCGGTCCTCTTCGCTGAGCCGGTAGTAGCTCGGGGCGTCCACGCCCTTGAAGCTCAACGTCGGCCCGAGATGGTTGCCCTCGGCGGTGTGGTTGTAGACCACGTCGAGGATGACCTCGATGCCGGCCGCGTGCAGCGCCTTGACCATGCCCCGGAACTCCTGCACCTGCTGGCCGGTCCGGCCCAGTGCCGAGTAGCCGTGGTGCGGGGCGAAGAAACCAATGGTGTTGTAACCCCAGTAGTTGCGCAGCCCCAGGTCGTTCAGCCGGTGGTCGTGGATGAACTGGTGCACCGGCATCAGCTCGATCGCGGTCACCCCGAGCCGGGTCAGATACTCGATCATCGGCGGGGAGGCGATGCCCGCGTACGTGCCGCGCAGCTCCTCCGGGATGTCCGGGTGACGCATGGTCAGCCCACGCACGTGTGCCTCGTAGATCACCGAGTGGTGGTAAGGGGTGCGCGGCGGCCTGTCGTTGCCCCAGTCGAAGTACGGGTTGACCACCACCGACTTCGGCATGAACGGCGCCGAGTCGGTCTCCGACATCCGCTCCGGCTCGGCCATCTCGTAGTCGTAGACCGCCGGGTCCCACGTCACGTCACCGTCGATGGCCTTCGCGTACGGGTCGAGCAGCAGCTTGTGCGGGTTGCAGCGCAGCCCGTTCGCCGGGTCGTACGGGCCGTACACCCGGTAGCCGTAACGCTGACCCGGCTCGATGCCCGGCAGGTACGCGTGCCACACGTACGCGTCCACCTCGCGCAGCTCGACCCGGCGCTCGGCACCGGTGTCCCACTCGTCGAAGAGGCACAGCTCGATCCGCTCGGCCACCTCGGAGAAGATGGCGAAGTTGGTGCCCATCCCGTCGTAGGTGGCGCCCAGGGGATACCGCTCGCCCGGCCAGACCTGCATCTCGCTCCCTCAAACCATGGTCATGTGCGCACTGCGCCACGAGCGCGCCGACGGAGGCCGCCCACGCGCACGCGGGTATTGCCCCCCGCCCCGGCACGCCAATCCATCCTTCCAGGCGATGCCCGGAATCCACCTGTCTGATGCGCGCTACACCCCTCAGGTGTCCTCCGTCACCTTGGCCCCTCTCAGGGTGCGTTATCGCGCTCGATGCCCTTTGCTGGTTGGGGACACGCGCACGCGCGTGCCTCCTCGGCCCTCGGCCACCCCTTACACCTCTCGCTCCGCCGCCACTGACGTCGGCGCGCACCACCATGCATGGACGGAGATTGATGTGACGACCCTGCGGGTCGACGAGCAGCTCGCTGCCACCAAGGACCGGACCCACCGGCCCACCCTGACCTCCCGGCCCCAGCTTTCGACGCAGCCCGGTCTTTCCGCGCAGCCTGGCGCAACCGTGCCGACGCAGCCCAGCCTCGGAGTGCCCCCGCAGACCCGCCGCATCCTGATGCTCTCCTGGGAGTACCCGCCGGTGCTCGTCGGCGGCCTCGGCCGACACGTCCACGCGCTGTCGGTGGCGCTGGCCGCCGCCGGCCACGAGGTCACCGTCGTCACCCGCCACACCGAGGGCGCACCTCTGGAGGAGTACGCCGACGGCGTCCGCATCCTGCGCGCTCCCGAGGACCCGGTGACCTTCCCCCTCGCCACCGGCAGCCTGCTGGCCTGGACGATGGCCTTCAACCACACCCTCACCCGCACCGCGCTGCGCGCCACCGAAGCCGGCACCTACGACGTCATCCACGCCCACGACTGGCTCGTCGCCCACACCGCGATGACGTTGCGCGACCACCTGGACATCCCGCTGGTCACGACCATCCACGCCACCGAGGCGGGACGGCACCAGGGCTGGCTGCCGGAGGAGATGAACCGCACCATCCACGGCGTCGAGCAGTGGCTCAGCAGTGAGTCCGGCCGGGTGATCGTCTGCTCCGGTTACATGCGCGACGAGGTGAACGCACTGTTCGGCGTACCGTCCGGACGGGTCGACGTGGTCGCCAACGGCGTGGAGCCGCACCGCTGGCGGGTGCCGGCGCGTGCCGTGGCCGCCGCCCGGGCCCGGTTCGCCGGGGACGGCCCGCTGGTCACCTTCGCCGGCCGCCTCGTCTACGAAAAGGGCGTGCAGCACCTGATCGCCGCACTGCCCCGGCTGCGGGAACGGCACCCCAGGCTGCGCGCCGTGATCGCCGGGGACGGCCCGTACCGTGCCGAGTTGGAAGCTGAGGTGCACCGCCGCGGCCTCGGCGACGTGGTCACCATGCCGGGCTTCCTCGGCGGCACCGACCTGCCGGCGCTGATGGCGGCGTCCGACTGCTTCGCCGTGCCGAGCATCTACGAGCCGTTCGGCATGGTGGCCCTGGAGGGCGCCGCAGCCGGCGCGCCCCTCGCCGTCGCGGCCACCGGCGGCCTCGCGGAGATCATCGAGCCGGGGAAGACCGGGATGACCTTCCGCCCGCACGACCCCGACGGCCTGACCGACGCCGTGGACGCGCTGCTGTCGGACCCCGATCGCGCCCGCGTCATGGCCCGTCGCGCCCGGCGGATGGTTCAGGACCAGTACGGCTGGGCGGCGATCGCCCAGCGCACCGCCGCCAGCTACGCCGCCGCCATCGCCACCGACGCCGCGTGCACCGCCCAGCGCGCCGAGCAGCGCATGTCCCAGGGCCGCGCGCTTCCGGCGCTCCCCGAGGGCAACCTGCTCGCCGCCGCCGGCCTGCGCTGACCGCGGTCCCGCGGCCCGGTGCCGCTCGCTGATCGACTCCGCCGCGCTCGCCCGCCGCTCGGCCGGTCGCGCCGCTCGCTGATCGGCCAGTACCCGCTGCCCGCCGCTCGGCCGGTCGCGCCGCTCGCTGATCGACTCCGTGTCGCCGATATTGCGGTGTCCCTGCCCCGGGATACCGCAATATCGGCGACCCGGCGCGCCCGCCTTCGCAAACATGGGATTGCGCAAACGATCGTTTGCATTAGGGTGGCGTCATGTCCACCTCACTCGCGGCGCCTGGCCCCGATCTCGACTCGGCCTTCGCCGCTCTCGGCGACCCCGTCCGTCGCGCCCTGCTGACGCGTCTCGCGCGGGGTGACGCCACGGTGGGTGAGCTCGCCGCACCGTTCGACCTGACCCCGCAGGCGATCTCCCACCACGTCGGCGTCCTGCGACGGTGTGGCCTGGTCGAGCAGCGCCGCGAGGGCACCAGACGTCCCTGCCGGCTGAGGGCCGATCAACTCTCGCTGCTCGGTGGGTGGATCGACGACCAGCGCCGCGCCTGGGACGACCGACTCGACGCCCTCGCACAGCATCTCGGCGACGACGGAGCGGTCCGTTGACCGCCAACGCAGAGCTCCGTGGCGACGAACTGATCGCCCGGCGTCACTTCCGGGCGGCCCCTGAACGCGTCTGGGCCGCCTTCACCTCACCGGCAAGCATCGCGAAGTTCTGGGGTGGCTCGCACGCTTCCGTACCCCCGGAGTCCGTGACCGTGGACCTGCGGCCCGGCGGCGATTTCGCACTCGACACCCGCGCGCCGGACGGCGCGTCGCACCGGCTGCGGTTCGTCTACGTGAGCGTCGACGCCCCGCATGAGCTGGTGTTCGACGAGCCCGTCACCGGCCTCCGCACGACCGTCACCGTCCAGCCCGCCGGCGACGGCACGGACCTCACCGTCCACCAGCGTCGGCTGCCCCCGGAGCTGCGCAGCGCCCAGGCAGTCGACGGGCTCGCCTCGATCCTCGACGCACTCGCCACACACCTGCGAGACGACGAAGCCCGACCACAACGGAGAACGACATGACGCAGACGATCCAACGCGACGTCGTCGCGGACTACTTCGCCGGTTTCCGGACGAGCGACCACCCGCGCATCCTCGCGACCCTCACCGATGACGTCGAGTGGGTCATCCACGGTCACCGGACCACGCGCGGCAAGGCGGAGTTCGACGGCGAGATCGAGAACCCCGCGTTCACCGGCAGCCCTGAGCTCGACGTCCAGCGCGTCTATGAGGACGGCCTGGTCGTCGTCACCACGGGCGAGGGCGGTGGCGTCAGCGTCGAGCACGGGCGGTTCCGGTTCGCCTTCAACGACTTGTTCACGTTTCGCGACGGTCTGATCGCGCGCGTCGATTCCTACCTCGTTCCGCTGCCCTGATCCGAGCAGGCGCGGGGCTCGGCGAGGTCTGCGCCGGGCTGCCGCGACTGTCAGAATGTGCGGATGTCTCGCCCTGTCGACGCCCTGGATTCCACCTTCCCCGTCGCCGCCTCGATCGCGCTGGACCTGATCCGGCGCTCCGAGGTGTCCGAGCAGTGGTCGCGTCCGAGCGTGCTGCCGCACCTGTCCGTGGGCGGGCTGGCGTGCCACCTGGGGCGTCAGGCGGTACGGGTGGCAGAGCTGCTGCCGATGCCGACCGACCTGCCTCTCCTGGAGTCGGCCGACGGCCACTACGAGCGGGCCTCCTGGGTCACCGAAGGCGTTCCGGACGAGGCCTCGGTCGCCTCCGGTCCGGATGAGGCAGACGCGGCACGGGGCCCGGCCGACCTACACGCCCGCTCCGCCTCCGCGCTGGAGGAGGTGGGCGACCTGCTCTCCCGAGGGGCGGCCCGCGACGTCGTGCCCATCCCATGGCAGGGCTGGTCCCTGCGGCGCAGCGAGTTCCTGCTCACCCGCCAGCTGGAAATCGTGGTCCACTCCGACGACCTCGCGGTGAGCGTCGGCGTGCCGACGCCGGCGTTCCCGGCGGACGTCTTCGACCCGGTGCGCGACCTGCTGGTGCGGCTGGCCGTACGCCGCCACGGCCAGTCCGCGCTGATCAGCGCACTGAGCCGCAGCGAGCGAGCACAAGACATCTCCGCCTTCTAGAGGCTCACCCGCGCGGACCCCGCAGCTCGTCGGCCGCCTACAGCTCGCGAGCCCTGTCGAGCTGCCCCAGAAATGGGGCGTGCGGCCACCCCGAGGCCCAGAAATGGGGTGGCGGCCACCCCGAGGCCCGGAGATGGGGCGTGCGGCCACCCCGAGGCCCAGAAATGGGGCGTGCGGCCACCCCCGAGGCCCGGAGATGGGGTGGCGGCCACCCCCGAGGCCCGGGAACGAGGTGAACCGCCACCCCAAGACCCGCATTGAGGTGCAGGGCCGCCGCAAACCCGCCAAGGACGGACCCTCGCCGCTTGATCGACTCCATGTCGCCGATATGGGGGTGTCCCGGCACAGGGATACACCCACATCGGCGATATGGAGTCGATCACCGTGGAACCCGCCTCCACCGCCGCAGGATGACCCGCGCGACAGGGACTGATCGGGCAGAACGGGCGCCCTTCGCCCGGTCCGGCCGTTACACGAGGGGACCGAGCCCACGGGGCAAGCTCATTGGCAGGCAAAGGACCCCCGATCACCGTGCGCCGAGGGCTTGGGACGTACAACACAGGCCCGACCACACGGCACGACCCGCCGACCCGACCCGACGGCACGACCCGCCGACCCGACCCGACGGCACGACCCGCCGACCTGAGCCGACGGCACGACCCGACGGCATGACCCGACGGCACGACCCGACCGACCCAACCCGACAGCCACGACCCGACCCGACCAACGCGACAGCCACGACCCGACCAACCGGTAGCCACGACCCGACCAACCCGACCCGACCCGACCCGACCCGACCCGACCCGACCCGACCCGACGGGACACCAACCCACCCCAGCAACGCCGCCGCCCACCACCCCACCCCCGACCGCCAGTCCCACACGACCCGACGCGGCCGCACGACCGGGTTCGGATGCGCGGCCGGGTTGGCGATGACGCGCCGAGGGCACGCCCCAGATATGGGGCAGCTCTACAGGGCCTGATGCAGGTACCAGGGCGTCGGCGGCGGGAACGCGGCAGGCCGCCGACCCGGGTGGGTCGACGGCCTGCCGGTGGTGCGAAGAGCGGAGGTCAGCGCTCGGCGAAGGGGACGTAGTCCCGCTCGGCGGAGCCGACGTAGATCTGCCGCGGACGGCCGATCTTGGTCTCCGGGTCGTTGATCATCTCGCGCCACTGGGCGATCCAGCCGGGGAGCCGGCCGAGCGCGAAGAGGACCGTGAACATCTTCGTCGGGAAGCCCATGGCCTTGTAGATCAGGCCGGTGTAGAAGTCCACGTTCGGGTAGAGCCGACGGGAGACGAAGAAGTCGTCGGCGAGCGCGATCTCCTCCAGCTCCATGGCGATGTCCAGCAGCGGGTCGGGCTTGGCCATCCGGCCCAGCACGTCCTGCGCGGCCTTCTTGACGATCGCGGCCCGCGGGTCGTAGTTCTTGTAGACCCGGTGGCCGAAGCCCATCAGCTTGACGCCGTCCTGCTTGTCCTTGACCTTGCGGACGAAGGACCGGACGTCGTCATCGCCGGCGTGGATCTGCTGGAGCATCTCCAGCACGGCCTGGTTGGCGCCGCCGTGCAGCGGGCCGAACAGGGCGTTCACGCCAGCGGAGACCGAGGCGAACAGGTTGGCGTTGCTGGAGCCGACCAGCCGGACGGTCGACGTGGAGCAGTTCTGCTCGTGGTCGGCGTGCAGGACGAAGAGCATGTCCAGCACCTTCGACATCACCGGGTCGACCTCGTACGGCTCGGCCGGCACGCCGAACGTCATCCGCAGCAGGTTGTCCACGTACCCCAGCGAGTTGTCCGGGTAGAGCAGCGGCTGTCCGATGGACTTCTTGTACGCGTACGAGGCGATGGTGGGGACCTTCGCCATGAGCCGGACCGTGGAGATCTCCACGTGCTCGGAGTCGAACGGGTCCAGGCTGTCCTGGTAGAAGGTGGACAGGGCGCTCACCGCGGACGAGAGCACCGCCATCGGGTGGGCGTCCCGGGGGAAGCCGTCGAAGAAGCGACGCATCTCCTCGTGCAGCAGCGAGTGCCGCCGAATCCACTCGGTGAACTCGGTCAGCTGCTGCTCGCTCGGCAGCTCACCGTAGATGAGCAGGTAGGAGACCTCCAGGAAGGAGGACTTCTCGGCCAGCTGCTCGATCGGGTATCCCCGGTAACGCAGGATCCCCGCGTCGCCGTCGATGTAGGTGATCGCGGATGAGGCAGCGGCGGTGTTCACGAAACCGGGGTCGTACGTTGTCATCCCGGTTTCTTTCAGCAGCTTGCTCACCCCGACACCGGCGGGGCCCTCGACCGCAGGATGTACCGGCATCGACAGCTGCCCACCGGGGTGATCGAGCTTGACTTCCGTCATGTGGTTCCTCGCTTCGCCGGCAGATCTACGTTGAATTGCCTTCGCTTCTACCGTAATTGCGGCTTGGTGGACAACGCCCGCCGTGGTTCGGCGGTGAGGTATGCGTCACCCGATTCCCGACCGGACCGAAGGGAAACCCGGCATCCCGGCACGCGGGACAAACCCTGGATCGGGTCACGACAGGACGAGGCGTCGCAGCGTGCCGTCCTTCGCGACCTGGTAGACGTCGAGCTGGTTGGTGCCGGCGTGGAACAGCTTGTCGTCGCTGAGCAGCGCGGCGAACCGGCGTCCGCCGGGGTCGGGCGGCACCACCGGGACGACGGCCCCGATCCGACCGTTGACGGCAACCGCCAGCAGCGTGCCGTCCGGGATCCCGTCCGGGACGTCTCCCCACACGAGCGCCGGGAGGGTGCCGGTGTCCGGGTCCATGGCCGTGAAGGCGGCCAGGTCGGCCACCCGGGCACTGCCTCCGGCCGGGCCGGCGCGCACCTCGGTGCCTACCAGGGGGTGCGGCGTCGGCAGCGGCGGCGGGGCGGGCACCCCACCAGGGAAGGTGATCGGTTCGCCGGGGCGGTCGTAGAAGTGTTTGGTGCCGTCGGTGCGGGGGGCCTGCCGGGCGGAGCGGCCGTCGACCCGCCAGGGCAGCCGGATGCCGGCCTCGTCGGCGACGGTCGGCAGCAGGTCGACGTGCTCCCAGTTGCGGTCGTCCACCCGGCCGGCCTGCTGCCCGGGCTCCTTGACGAACATCGGTACCCACGCGACCTCGCCGGCGGCGGCCTTGATCGCGTCCATGCCCCGGCCCTGCGCACCGGGGTGGAAGCTGACCCCGTGGTCGGCGGTGACCACGACGAGGGCCTGGTCGTAGAGGCCGCTGGCGCGCAGCGTACGCAGTGTCTCGCCGATCAGCCGGTCGGTGTAGCCGAGCTGGGCGAGGTGCCGCTGCCGGGCCAGCTCGACCCAGCCGGCGCCGTCATTGGGCAGGTCCTCGGGGGCGTCGTAGCGCGCCCCGGACGGCAGGTACGCCCACGGCGAGTGCGGCATCAGCAGGTGCAGGAAGTGCAGGGTGGGTCGGGGCGTCGGCTTCAGCCCGGCCAGGAAGCTGGTGAAGCGGGCCGGCTGGTTGTCGTCCAGGCTGTCCCAGCGGAACTTCGGGTCGGCCGGCACCGGCTCGGCGGCGTCCAGGCCGGCCTCGGCCCGGGTCTGCTCCCGGTAGGAGTCCTCCGGGTCGACCCGGGTGGGTGTCGGCCCGGCGACCTGGCCGAACAGTTTGCCGGTTTCCCGGACCAGCACGCCGAGCCCCTGTTCCGGGGTGACCGGTTGCTCGCAGCGGCTGGGCGGGCAGAGCCGGGTGATGCTCTCCTCGGCCTGGATGTCGTAGAGGCCGCCGAAGGCGGTGAAGATGTTGTCCGGGTACTGCGAGTAGTGGGGGGCGACGGGCCGCGCCGGGTAGCGGCCGGTGAGCATCGCGGGCAGCGCGTTGGGCGTCCACCCGCTGACCCCGGTGGCGTTGCGGTACCAGGTCGAGGTGCCGGCCAGCTCGGCGAAGTGCGGGAACCGGGCCGCGTCGATCCGCCCGTCGGCGCCGAGCAGGCTGACCAGCGGCAGCTCGTCGAGGATCAGCATGACCACCGGCGGGTGCACGGCCGAGCCCTGGGCGGTGCCGGCCGCGCCGCCGTCGGTGCGCGGCAGCACCACCGCCGAGGTGGGCGAGGCGAGCAGGAAGAGCGCCACGAAGGCCACCGGCCCGGCGGCGGCCAGTCGCAGCACCCGGCCCGGCGCCCGCCACCGCCGGTGTGCGACCGCGCCGCCGGCACCGGCTAGCACGGCCACGAGCAGCAGGGGTACGCCCCGAAGCGGCGTCACGTGCCGGCCCACCTGCACGGCGAGGGCGGCGAGCAGCAGCCCGACCAGCCCGGTGTGGGTGAGGGCGCGGGCGGTCCGGCCGGCCAGTCGGCTGAGCGCGCCGAGCAGTGCCACCGGCACCGTGGGCACCACCGCCACCAGGGCGGTCAGCAGCAGGATCTGGGCCGGGTCGGCGCGGTGGAAGAGGAAGAAGTCGGGGCTGCGGCCGAGCACGTCCAGCAGTGGCTGGGTGACCACCAGCCCGACCAGCGCGACCACCTCCAGCAGCCGGCCCAGCTCGCCCCGCCAGCCCCGGTCCCACCGCCCGGCGGCCGGGCGTGGCGGCTCGTCCGGAGTCGGCGGGTCGACGGAGGCCGGTTCAGCCACCCATCACCGTCCGGTAGAGCGTGCGGGTGCCGGAGGGCAGTTCCAGCCGGTCGGTGATCCGGCCCCGGGCGGTCAGCAGCGCCTCGAAGGTGTCACGCCGGTAGTCCGGGAAGAGACCGGCGGGCTTGTTGGCCAGCAGCCGGGTCGCCATCGGATCCTCCGGGTGGACGAACTCCACCACCACCACGCCGCCCGGCACGGTCAGCCCCGCCAGCCAGTCGATGACCTCCGGCAGCGGCACGTTGCGCCCGATCGCCAGGTGGTGCACCAGGGCCAGGGCGAGCACCACGTCGGCGGACGCCCGCTCGGCGAAGCCGGCCCGCTCGACGCCCCGCCAGCCTCCACCGGGTGACGGGTCGGCCAGGTCCAGCACCAGCGGCAGGATGCGTCGCTGCCCCTCGGACCGCAACTTTCGGTACAGCTCATCGACCACGGCCGGGTCCTGCTCGACGGCGACCACGTAGTCGGCGTGCCCGGCCGCCAACCGGGAGTACCGGCCGTCGTTGGCGCCGAGGTCGAGCACCAGGCGAGGACGGGCGCCGGCGGCCACCGAGGTCGCCACGAACTGCTCCTTCGCCACCCGATCCCGGGCGGAGTAACCGCAGGTGCGCTGGTAGTCCGACCAGTGGCTCTCGGCCGGACGACGGTCCAGCCGGCGGACCAGCTTCTCGATGCCGCGTACGGTGGCCAGCAGCAACTCCCGGGAGAAGCCGGCGGCCCGCAGTTGATCGCGTACGTCGCTGGTGCTGGCGGCGGCGTTGCGTTGCTGCATGGCCCCGTGCAGGTGCAGGTGGGTCAGCACGCCGGGGCGCAGTCGGCGGGCCCCGCCGAAGAGTGGCCGGAGTTCGTCGGCCTCGATGCCGTCGACCCGGGCGCGCAGCCAGGGCTGGAAGTCGACGCCGAGGTGGGCGGTGAGCATCAGCGGGTAGAGCACGGTCTGGCAGAACTGCCGGTAGCCGGCCCACGGTTCCCCGTCGCGTACCGGCTCGAAGGAGCCGATGTCGATGAAGACCGGCTCCGCGCCCCGCCACTGGAGGTTGTACGCCGAGCCGTCCTTGGTGGTGAAGCCGTCGGTGAGGGCGGCGCGCAGGACTTCCAGGTGCAGCAGCGCGGCGTCGCGCAGCATGCTGAACGACCACTCGTACGGGTGGGAGACGAACGGGATGCGCTCGTGGCGTAGCACGGCGGCCCACGGTGCCCCGGTCGCGGCGGGCACCAGTGTCGGCGGGGCGTCCTCGGTGGCGCAGACCTTGCGCGCGGCGACGAGCGCCGGGAAGAACGTGCTGCCGGCCAGTGCCCGCCAGTGCTCGGCGGCCTGGGTGTCCAGCCCCCGCAGCACCTCGTCGCCGACGTGGAAGACCCGATTGGCCGGGTCGCGGAAGGAGGCGGGCTCGGGCCGTACCCCCGTGGGTGAGATCGCCATCGCCGGGACTGGCCCGCTCACCGCTGGTCGGTCGGTTGCCGGCGGAACCGGTCGACCAGGCGTCGCCAGTAGAGCTTGGCGGCGACCGCTGCGCCGGCCACCCCGCCGACGACCGCCTGCACGATCAGGCTGCCGGATCCCGCGTCCAGGTAGGCCAGATGTCTCACCGATCGCTCCTTGCCCTCGCCCGTCTCGACACCGGCTCGCAGGTGCGCAGCGATGAGGCTTTTGACCCATTAAGCCGGACTTGTCCCTCACCGTACGCTGCTCGTCATCCGTGTACCGGGCACATTGGCGGACTCCCAGCCTCGCCACAGAATGCGGCCGCGGCACCGCCCCCGCCGGTACGCTGCGGACGTGCGTTGGGTCGTGGTGGACGCCCCGTTGGACTCCTCCGGAGCCGGCCGCGGCGAGGAGCGGGCCCCAGCGGCCCTGCGCCGGGCCGGCCTGCTCGATGCCCTGGATGCCGACGACGGCGGGTGGGTCGACGAGGCGCGGTTGCGCGACTCGATACGGGATCCGGCGAGCGGGGTGATCGGCGCCGCCGGCCTGCGCCGGGCGGGAGCGGCCATCACCGCACGGGTCAGCGGGCTGATCGCGGACGGCCACCGACCGTTGGTGCTCGGCGGGGACTGCGCGATCCTGCCCGGCATCTGTCGGGCCCTGCCGCGGTCGACGGAGTTGTGGTTCGTCGACGCTCACCCGGATTTCCTCGATGGCACGACCTCGCCGACCGGTGAGGCCGCCGACATGGACCTGTCGGTGGTCACCGGGCACGGCCCCGGACCCGACGGCGCACTGCTCGATCCTGGCCGCGTACACCTGCTCGGGCACCGCCCGGCCACCGACGAGAGCAGCAGCGTCGAGGCGGCCCGGATCGACCCGGCGATCCACCAGGTGCCCGCCGCCGAGCTGCTGCGCCGAGGCGCCGGGGCGGTCGGGGCGGGCCTGGTCGCCGGCGGGAGCGGGCCGGCCTGGCTGCACCTCGACCTGGACACGGTGGACCCGCTCGACCTGCCGGCGGTGACCTACCCGGAGCCGGACGGGTTGCGCTGGCCGGACCTGATCGCGCTGATCACCCCACTGGCCCGCGCCGACCGGCTGCTCGGGATGAGCGTGGCTGACCTGAACACCG
The DNA here is from genome assembly GCF_040607415.1 of Micromonospora sp. NPDC005291. Lineage (NCBI taxonomy): Bacteria > Bacillati > Actinomycetota > Actinomycetes > Micromonosporales > Micromonosporaceae > Micromonospora > Micromonospora sp. NPDC005291. The sequence goes on along the minus strand of NZ_JBEXGR010000029.1, from coordinate 31,165 downwards.
ACGAGGACCCCGACGGGCGTCACACGGGACGCGTCGTCGAGGTCCTCGCAGAGGTGCTGGGCAGAGTCGACGGCTGACCGGCGGGTGTCTCAGCTCCGCCGGTGGTGCATGCCGAGGCGCAGCAGCACGAAGCGCAGCACGGTGGCGGCGAGGTTCGCGGCCACCAGCACGGCCAGCTCCACCGGCCGGGCGGGTACGGCATGGACCGCGTGCAGCACGGCCAGCGAGCCACTGGTCAGCGCCAGGCCGAGCGCGAAGGCCAGCAGCCCCTGCAGGTGATGCCGACCGGCGTGCCGACGCCCGCTGATGCCGAACGTCAGCCGCCGGTTCGCGGCCGTGTTCGCCACCGCGGTCACCAGCAGCGCCAGCAGGTTCGCCGGCTGCGCGCCGAGCGTGCCCCGGGTGGCCACGAACAGCAGCAGGTACGCGAGCGTGCTCGCCACCCCGACCGCCGCGAACCGGACCAGCTGCCGGGGCAACCCGACCGGCACCTGCGCCGGCGACACGGCCAGCGGTGCCCGGCCCAGCTGCGCGCGCAGGTCGGTCAACGGCAGCGCGCCGGTCAGCAGCGCACGGCCCAACCTCCCCACGCCGCGCAGGTCGGCCAGGGCGGTGGCGACGATGTCGACGCGGCTGTCCGGGTCGTCGACCCAGTCCACCGGCACCTCGTGGATGCGCAGCCCGGCCCGCTGAGCGAGCACCAGCAGCTCGGTGTCGAAGAACCAGCCGGTGTCCCGCACCAACGGGAGCAGCTCACCGGCCACATCCGCGCGGATCGCCTTGAACCCGCACTGCGCGTCGGAGAACCGCGCCGCCAGCGCGCCGCGCAGCAGCAGGTTGTACGCCCGCGAGATCACCTCCCGCTTGGCACCGCGCACCACCCGGGAGGTACGCGCCAGACGCGTGCCGATCGCCAGGTCGGAGTGACCGGAGATGAGCGGCGCGACAAGCGGCAACAGCGCCGCCAGATCGGTGGAGAGATCCACGTCCATGTACGCCAGCACCGGCGCGGACGACGCGGACCAGGCGGCGGACAGCGCCCTCCCCCGCCCCTTGGCGTCCAGGTGCAGCACGTCGACGCCGGGCAGCTCGGCGGCGAGGCCGTCGGCCACCTTCAGGGTGTCGTCGACGCTGGCGTTGTCGGCGATGGTGATCTGGAACGGGTACGGGAAGTGCTCGCTCAGGTGAGCGTGCAGCCGCCGTACGCACGGCCCGAGGTCGGTCTCCTCGTTGTAGACCGGGATCACCACGTCCAGCACCGCACCGGCGGCGGTGGGTCGGGCCTGGACGGCGGCCCGGGGTCCGTTGAGCGCGGTCACGACGCCTCCGTACCGGTGCTCAGGTCGTAGAGGGTCACACCGTCGACGGTCTGCGCCGTGAAGCTCTCCTCGACCCAGGCGGCGATCTCCTGAGAGGCGGAGCTGCCGCCGTTGGCCCCGAAGCCGCCACCACCCACGAAATAGTGGATCTTTCCGTCGGCGACGTAGCCCTGGAACTGCGCGAGGGTCGGTGACGGGTCACTGCCGTTGAACCCGCCGATCGGCATCACCGGGTCGCCGGTGGCGAGCTGGTAGCCGGAGGCGTTGTTGGAGCCGACCGTGGCAGCCACCCAGGTGTAGTCGGCGCTGTCGCGCTGGAGCAGCTCGCGCAGCGCGGCGCTGGGCTCACGGGTATCGAGCAACCCGCCCATTCCCCCACCAGCCGAGCGCCCCTGTCCGCCGGGCGATCCGGGCACCTGGCCGCCGCCGGGCGCCTGAGCGCCGCCGGGCACCTGGCCGCCTCCCGGCACCTGGCCACCTCCCGGCACCTGGCCACCGCCGGGCACCTGGCCGCCGTTGCGGCCGCCGCCGGGGAAGCCTGGACCCTGACCGCGGTTCTGGCCACCGCCGGGGAACTGGCCGCCTCCCGGCAGCTCCATGCCGCCGGGCGGTCGCCCACCGGGGAAGCCGCCTCGCCCGAACCCGCCCGCCACGGACGGGCCGGCGCTCGGGATCGACCCGGTGTGCGGGGTCGCGGCGGTCTGCACCGCGTACGCCACCGGGCCGGCCAGTGCCGCCGCCGCGCCCAGGCCCAGCACCACGGGCACCAACCGGCGGGGCAGCCGGGTGACCAGCAGGATCAGCACCGCGCCGACCAGACCGGCGATCAGCACGGTGGTCCGCAGCCACGGGTACCAGTCGGGGCTGCGCCCGAGTAGCACCCAGGCCCACCAGACGGTGACCGCGAGGGTGCCGGCGAGCGTCGCCAGGGCGACCAGCGGACGCCACCGCTGCCAGCGAGTGCCAGCGGTCGCGTCGTCATCCGACGCGGGCAGGGGGTGGCGCTGCCGCCAGAGCAGCGTCACGCCGATGCCGACCAGCGCGCCGAGCGCCGGGGCGAGCGCCACCGTGTAGTAGGCGTGGAAGATCCCGGACATGAAGCTGAAGATCAGCCCGGTGACCAGCAGCCAACCGCCCCAGAGCAGCAGCCCGGCCCGGGTGCGGTCGGTCCGCGCCGCGCGCCCGGCCAGCAGCAGCCCGGCGACCAGCAGGATCAACGCGGCCGGCAGCAGCCAGGAGACCTGACCGCCGATCTCGCCGCCGAACATCCGCAGCAGGCCGGTCTGCCCCGAGAACGGGCCACCGCCACCGCCCCTCGGGCCGCCACCGCCACCGCCGACGCTGCCCACCTCGTCGCCGGTGATCCGGCCGAGGCCGTTGTAGCCGAGGGTGAGCTCCAGGATGCTGTTGTTCTGCGACCCGCCGATGTACGGGCGGGCGCTGGCTGGGACCAGTTCGACGAGCGCCACCCACCAGCCGGCGGAGACCACCACCGCCAGGCCTGCCAGCAGCAACTGCCGGACCCGCCGCCACAGCCCGGTCGGCGCGGCCAGCAGGTAGACGCCGGCGAAGACCGGCACCACCAGGAACGCCTGGAGCATCTTGGTGAGGAAGCCGAAGCCGACCAGCACACCGACCAGCACGATCCACCGGGTGCTGGCCGACTCCAGGGCGCGGACGGTGGCGTACGCCCCGGCGACCAGCAGCAGGACGAGCAACGCGTCGGGGTTGTTGAACCGGAACATCAGCGTCGCCACCGGGGTGACCGCGAGGACCGCGCCGGCGATCAGCCCAGCCACCGGCCCGTACCAACGCTTCACGGTCGCGTAGAGCACGCCGACCGAGGCGACGCCGCAGAGCGCCTGTGGGACGAGCATCGCCCAGCTGTTCAGCCCGAAGACGCGTACGGACAGGGCCATCAGCCACAGCGACGCGGGGGTCTTGTCGACGGTGATGGAGTTGGCGGCGTCCGACGAGCCGTAGAGGAATGCCTTCCAGCTCACCGAACCGGCCTGCACGGCCGCCGCGTAGAACGAGTTCGCCCAGCCGGAGGCGCCCAGGCCCCACAGGTAGAGCACACCGGTGGCGAGCAGCAGGACCACCAGCGCGAGCCGGGTCCAGGCCGCCGAGCGGCCCGTCTGCGGCGGGGGCTCGTCGGGGTGCGTGGCCGTCGGCGGCTGCTCAGCCGGGCCAGGTTCGGCGGGCGTGGCCGGCAGGGTGTCGGTTCTGTCCATGCGGCCAGCCTCGACGGCTGGGCTGGCGCGACCCCGTGTGCGGCCTATGCGTCAGCTGTGGGATTGGGCAACCGGACGGTGAACACGGTCCGACCCGGACGACTGTCCACTCCGACCGTGCCGTGGTGGGCCTCCACCACCGCCGCGACGATCGCCAGGCCGAGGCCGGTGCTGCCGTGCGCCCTCGACCGGGAGCTGTCGCCGCGGGCGAACCGCTCGAACATCTCCGGCTGCAGCTCCGCCGGCACACCGGGCCCGTCGTCGGCGACGGTGAGCACGGCGCTGTCCCCGTCGACGGCCAGCGTGGTGGTCACCACGGTTCCGGGCGGGGTGTGCACCCGGGCGTTGGCGAGCAGGTTCGCCACCACCTGGTGCAGCCGGGCGGCGTCGCCGGGCACCCGGATCGCCACCTCGGGCAGGTCGAGCTGCCAGCGGTGTTCGGGGCCGGCGACGTGCGCGTCGCTGACCGCGTCCACCACCAGAGCGGTCAGGTCGACCGGGTCCGCCGCGAGCGGCCGGCCGGTGTCCAGCCGGGCCAGCAGCAGCAGGTCGTCGACGAGGCTGGTCATCCGGGTGCTCTCCGACTCCACCCGGCGCAGCGCGTGCGCCACGTCGGTGGGGACCTCGTCGCGGCCACGCCGGGCCACCTCGGCGTAGCCGCGGATCGCCGCGAGAGGCGTCCGCAACTCGTGGCTGGCGTCGGCGACGAACTGGCGTACCCGCGTTTCGCTGGCCTGCCGGGCGGCCAGCGCGTCGGCGACGTGGCCCAGCATCCGGTTCAGGGCCGCGCCGACCTGGCCGACCTCGGTACGCGGGTCGGTGTCCGCGGCCGGGACCCGGACGGCGAGCGCCACCTCGCCGCGGTCCAGGGGCAGCTCGGTAACCCGGGTGGCGGTGGCGGCCACCCGGTTGAGCGGTCGCAGGGTGGCCCTCACGATCAGCGCGCCGGCGGCTCCGGCGATGACCAGCCCGACGGCGGCCACCCCGACCTGCGCGGCGACCATCCACCAGACGGTCTCCTGGACGCCGGAGAGGGGGATCGCGACGACGCGTACCGCGCCGTCGCGGAACTGCCGGGCCACCGCCCGGTAGTCACCGCGGGCGCCGAGGTCGACGGTGCGCGGTTCGGCGCCGACCGGCAGGCCCGCCAGTGTGGCGACCTCCCCGACCGGGACGGACTGCTCGTCGGGGAACGGATCGTCGCTGGACGGGCTGTTGGTCAGGGTCCGCGCGCTCGTCACCCGGCCGTCGGTGATCTCGGCGACCACCGCGCCGGACGGCAGCCCGAGGGGCACGCCCGGTCCGTTGCCCGGGAAGTCCGGCCGCCCCGGACGGTCACCCCGCATGGCCGTCGCGGGAGCCAGTTGGGCGTCGAGCCGGTCGATCAGGAAGTGCCGCAGCGCCACGGTGGTGAGACCACCGATGGCGACGCTGACCAACGCCAGCAGCGCGACCAGGGCAAACACCAGTCGGGTACGCAGAGAACGGCCGGCCAGCCATCGGCGGGCGGCCCGCAACGGGCGCCGGCTATTCGGCGGGCTTGAGGACATAGCCCGCGCCGCGCAAGGTGTGGATCATCGGTGCCCGGCCGGCGTCGATCTTCTTGCGCAGGTACGAGATGTACAGCTCCACCACGTTGGCCTGGCCGCCGAAGTCGTAGTTCCACACCCGATCGAGGATCTGCGCCTTGCTGAGCACCCGGCGCGGGTTGCGCATCAGGTAGCGCAGCAGCTCGAACTCGGTCGCGGTGAGGGTGATCAGCTGGCCGTCTCGGCGTACCTCGTGGCTGTCCTCGTCGAGGCTCAGGTCACCGACGGTGAGTACGGCGTCTTCCCGGGCGGCGACCGCGAAGCCGGAGCGGCGTAGCAGCGCGCGCAGCCGGGCGATCACCTCCTCCAGGCTGAACGGCTTGGTGACGTAGTCGTCGCCGCCGACGGTCAACCCGGCAATGCGTTCCTCGACCGCGTCGCGGGCGGTCAGGAAGAGCACCGGCACGGTGGGGGCGTGCTCGCGCATCCGGCGCAGTACCTGGAAGCCGTCCAGGTCGGGCAGCATCACGTCGAGCACCACCGCGTCCGGCTGGAACTGCCGGGCGGCACTCAGAGCCGCCATACCGTTGCCGGCACTGCGTACCTGCCAGCCCTCGTAGCGCAGCGCCATGGACAGCAGGTCGGTGAGGGTCGGTTCGTCGTCGACCACCAGCACCCGGACCGGTTCGCCGTCGGGGCGGCGCAGCTCGATCCGGCCCGGCGCGGCCTGCCCGTTCATGACCATGCCCCCATCGTGGTCGCGACGTCTGTGCCACGCCCCTGCGCGAGCTGTGTGCCAGCTGTGCGGCCGGGCCGACGCGGGGTCGGCGTCCCCACGGGTCAGCCCCGCCTCGTGGTCACTCGGACACCCCGTACGCGTCGGTGCGCACGAACCGCATGCTCCAGCCACCGACGCCGTCGGGCTGATCGCGTTCGTAGAGGTGGTCGGGGCCGGGCTGCACCGGCCCGGTGCCGTTCGGGTGCCGCATGATCCAACGCTGTGGTGGGGCACCGTCCGACCCGGCCGGCAGCAGTCGGACCAGGCCGTCCGCGGGCCCGCCGACGAAGCGTACGGTGACCTCGCTCATCGCGGCGCCCCCCTGAGTGACCATGCCGGCACAATCCGTGACACCGGCCCTGGCTCGCAAGCTACCGCACCCGCCGCCGTGCCGCAGCGAGGTGCGCGGGGCCGGGCGCTCCCGAGTCGCGCTGCGGTTTGCCCAGCTCGGAGCTCGGGTACCGCGACCGGAGCACCCGCTGCCGGCGGGACGAGGACGAGGAGTGAACGATGCGTACGCTGGACGGGCGGTATCAGCTCGAGCAGCGCATCGGCGTTGGCGGGATGTCCGAGGTGTGGCGGGCGCACGACCGTGTGCTGGACCGGCCAGTCGCGGTGAAGCTCATCCTGCCCGGCCCGGACGGTCAGGGCGGCCCGGTGGAGCGCATCCGCGCGGAGGCCCGATCAGCGGCCCGCCTGGTGCACCCGAACGTGGCGAGTGTGCACGACTTCGGCACCTCCTCGACGTCGCCCGGTCGCACGGTGCCCTACATCGTGATGGAGTTGGCCGAGGGTGAGACGCTCGCCGCGCACCTGCGGGCCGGGCCGTTGGACTGGCGGATCTCGGTGCGGGTCTGCGCGGAGGTCGCCGCGGCGTTGGCCGCCGCGCACGCGGACGGCATCGTGCACCGCGACGTCAAGCCCGCCAACATCATGCTCACTCCCACGGGAGTCAAGGTGCTCGACTTCGGCATCGCCACCCCCACCGGCTCACCGGACCTGATGCCGGCCGGGATGGTGCTGGGCACGCCGGCGTACCTGGCGCCCGAACAGCTGGACGGGGCGCTGGCCACTCCGGCCGCCGACATGTACGCCCTCGGCGTGCTGCTCTACTACTGCCTCACCGGTCGGTTGCCGTACCGCGCGGCCACCTCCGCCGAACTGCTCGGCGTACGCCGCCATCAGGCACCGGAACCGCTGCCCGAGATCGAGGGGCTCCCGCCGGAGGTGGCCGACCTGTGCCACTCCTGCCTCGCGGACGATCCCGCGGGGCGCCCGACCAGCCTGGTCGCGGCGCTGCTGCTGGCCGAGGCCGTGGACGCCCGGGTGTACGTGCCGATGACGGTCCCGACGGCCCGCCGGCCAGCTCCAATATCTCCGTGGACCGAACGAGCGGCGGCGGAGGCCACCGAGGCGGTGGCGGTGCCGGTGCTCGACGAGCCGGACCGAGCGTACGGCCGCTGACCGTACGGTCCACGGCGTTTCGCCGGGCGGCGGCCGGGTAGCCGACCCGGTGAGCGACGGGAGAAACGCGATGCCGGATCAGAGTTCCTGGCTGCGTGAGGCCACAGCGACCGCCGAGGGCGGTCACGTACGCACGGACGACGGCGGGCTCTCCACTGCGCTGGCCTCGCCGCTGGCGGCACACTGCACGGGGCTGAGACCTGAGCAGTTGCTGGCCGCGGCCTTCGCCTCCTGCCTGCATCACGCGGCGGTGGAGGCGGCCGGGGAGATCACCGACGAGGCGCACACGGTCCAGGTGCGGGCGGAGGCGAAGCTGGGGCGCGACGACGACGGCCGGTACCGGGCCGACGTGCACGCGGAGATCTCCTCGGCCGGCCTCAGCCGAGATCAACTGGTTGACCTGGTCGAGTACGCCGACCGGCTCTGGCCGTTCTCCAGCGGCGACGCCAGCCGCCACCGCCTAACAGTCACCCCAGCAGAAAACGGCCGCCACTAGCCCACGCCCTCTCTCCGGTTCGGCGATGTTGCGGTGTCCGGAGGTGAGGATGCCCCCATGTCGGCGATACCGAGTCGATCACGTCCGGGTGCGCGGAGCGGGCGGGTGAGGTGCGGTGGGCCGTTTGGGGAGCTGGCGTCAGCTGTATGGGTGAGCGCTGGTGGGTGGGCCAGCACGAGGGTGCGGCCTGGTGCGGCGACCGCGTTCACCCGGCGAATCGGGAATAGCCGTCTGGTCCGATCAGCGAGGTTGGTTGAGCGGCGTCCATCTTTGTCCCTTGAAGTCTGCAAGATTGGGGCAAAGTGTGGCGCATGCCACCGTACGGGCCGATGTCATCGAGCACTGAGGTCTTTAGCCTCGGCGGGTGCCTGCCGACGACGCTGCCGACCAGAACCTGACCGACGCGCGCCCGACCACCCGTTCGGACGACGCCGCATCAACCGAACGGACGATCGGCCGTCACCGAGTCCTCGAAGCGCCCCGGCGTGCCCTGCTGCGCTCGACCCCGGTCCGGGTGGCCCTGGCCACCGGTGTCACCTGCTGCCTCGGCCTCGTCGGGGTCGCCGCTGCCCGAGGCAGCGACGACACGCCCCGCACGGTGGAACCGCTGGCCGAGGCGGTGGCCGACCGTGCCGCCATCGCCGACCAGCGCGCCTCCCGGTCGCTGGACCGCGACGTCGCCCCCGAGCGGGTCCTCCCCAGCCCGACGGCGAAGCCCACACCCACCCCCAGCGTCACCCGCAAGGCGCCCAAGAAGCCGGTCAAGCCGCGCCGACCCCGACCGGTCGCCGGGCTCGACCAGGCACAGATGGACAACGCGAAGATCATCGTGGACGTCGGCCTGGAGATGAAGATGCCGCGCCGCGCCCTGGTGGTGGCACTGTCCACCGCCATGCAGGAGAGCAACCTCTACAACCTGGCCAGCGAGGTCCTCCCGGAGTCGGCGGAGTACCCGAACCAGGGCAGCGGCTCCGACCACGACTCGGTCGGGCTGTTCCAGCAGCGGCCCAGCAGCGGCTGGGGCACGGTGGCCGAGCTGATGCGCCCGTCGTACGCCGCACGGGCCTTCTACACCGCGCTCAACGAGATCCCGGGCTGGCAGGACATGAGCGTCACCGCCGCCGCCCAGTCGGTGCAGATCTCCGCGTACCCCGACGCGTACGCCCAGCACGAGGATCGGGCGACCACCGTCGCCGCGGCGCTCACCACCTGAGCCGAAGGCGTCAGCGACGGCCGGACGGGGGCTCCGCGCCCGCGTCCAGCCCGCCGACTCCCACCCGACTCCCCGGTACGCCGGCAGCCGCCGTAGGAGTGTCGGCGGGCACCTGATCCACCGTCACCTCGCTGAGGATCTCGTCCACCCGCGCCTCGCGTCGTCGACGGGCGTACAACGCCGCCTCGAAGTCGCGCCGGGCCCGCACGGCTTCCGCGTACGCCCGCTCTCGCACCTGCCGTGCCTCCTCGCGGGCCTCGTCCAGCTCGAAACGGGCCTGAGCCAGGATCTCGGCGGCCTCGCGCGGCACCCCGCCACCGGTGTGCCGGTTGATCGTGGCGTCGCCCAGGTCGAGCCGCCGCAGGAGCCCGCTGAGCCAGGCCGCCTCCTGGCGGATCTCATCCCCCTCGCGGGTCTCCCCGGCGGCGGTCTCAGCCCGCGCCGCGAGCCGGGACAACCGGATCGCCAGCTCGTCCAGACAGGAATCCACCTGCCGCTGGTCGTAACCGGTCTCAACGACGGTGAACCTCATACTGTCGCCCCCCAGGCAGCTGCTGTTACTTCCCCACCTGGATCCTCGGCCGCGACCGCGGCCGCCGAGGGTGTTCGGGAAAAATGTTCAGCATCCGCGCGCGTGGGGCGTGCGTCAGGCGCGCTTGGGCAGCACGACCACCCGGCCGAAGAACTCGTCGATGCGGCGGACCACGTCGTTGAAGTCGTCCAGGTCGATCGGCTTGGTGACGTACGCGTTGGCCTGCAGCGTGTAGCTGCCGACGATGTCGGTGTCGGCGTTGGAGGTCGTCAGCACCACGATCGGGATGGTCCGCAGATCCTCGTCCTGCTTCACCGCGCCGAGCACCTGCCGACCGTCCATCCGCGGCATGTTCAGGTCCAGCAGGATGACGTCCGGCCGTCGGGCCTGCTCGTGCCGGCCCTCGGCGCGGAGAAACTCCATCGCCTCCTCGCCGTCACTGACCACGTCGATGATCTTGTGGACGTCGGAATCCGCCAACGCCTCCTCGATCATGAGCACGTCACCCGGGTCGTCGTCGACCACCAGGATGCGTACTGGCTGCGGGCTGTCTGCGCCCATCACTACCTGCCTCGGGTGAGGTGGGACGGGACCTGACGGTCACCGCATTGGCGGGGAAATCTAGCCCATCAGACGGCGTTGCGAAACGCGGGGTCGACCGATTCGGGTTTGTCGTGCAACACCTCGGCCAGACCGGTCACCTGCAACACCCGCTCGACGCGGCCGTTGGCCCCGGTGAGCCGCAGCCAACCTCCGTCGGCCGCGGCCCGATTGTCCCCCCGGACGAACACGGCCATCCCGGTGGAGTCGCAGAACGTCAGGTCGGTGAGGTCGAGCAGCACCCGGGTCTCGCCGACGGCGATGAGCCCGTCGATCGCGGCGGTCAAATCCGGGGCGGTGCTCAGGTCTAGCTCGCCCGCGAGCCGCAGGCAAGCGCCACCGCCGTCGCGCTCGACGTGGCTGACGCTGAACGTCACCGGACTCCCCCTCGCTCCACCGCTGGATGGGACATTTGCGGTGCGGCAAGTATACGCAGGGGCACCCCGAACCCGCAGGGCGCGGTGATCGACACCGGTGCGGTCGGGCGGGCGGTCACCGGGCAGCTCGGTGACCGGCGGCGGGCAGGGCGGCCGACCCCAGGGCCAGCACACGCCCCGCCCGGGGGAAGTCACGCAAAGCGACGGCGAAGTGCTCGAAAGGCCGGGCGATCGCGGCGGCGGGCACCCCACGGCTCAGCAGGATCCCCGACAGCCACCCGACGAACTCGGTGAACAACGAGGCGTCATCGACGTAGACCGCCGCGGCCAGGAAATCCACGATGTGGCCCAGATCGCTCACGGTCGAGTCGAGCTGAGCGGCCGTGTAGGCCCGGGCCGCCGGCATTCGCTCCCGCAGGTCGGCCAACGCGCTGTCGACCAGCTCACCACGACGCCGCACCAGGCTCGCGTACTCGTCGTCGGCCAGGTGCGCCAGCCGCGCCGGCGGCACCCCCAGCAACGCCCGCTCGTCGACGATCAGCTCCGCCGCCGCGGGCGCGTTCGGCGCCCAGGCCACGCCGAGCCGTCGTGCCCACCGACCGTCCACGCCGAACCCGCGCCCACCGACGACCACCGGTACGTCCGAACGGCGGCAGGCCTCGATCATCCGGTGGGCGTACGGCAGCCGCATCGGCAGCGCGCACGCCAACGCGACCGCGTGCGCGTCGTGGCGGTGCAGGTACGACACGAGGTGCGCTGCGGGCACGCTGGCGCCCAGAAAGGTCACCTGCCAGCCGCGCAGCCGCAGCACCTCGGCCACCAGCCGGGGCGGCAGCGCGTGCCATTCGCCGTCCATGCAGGCGACCACGACCCGTCCGCCGGTCGGGCGCGGGTTGACGTGCACGGCCACCGCCGCCACCACCTGCTCACTGATGTGCGTGGCCGCGTGCTCCTGGGCAACGCTCCACTCGTTGCGCGCCCACCGCTCGCCCACCTCGACCTGAGCGGGCGCGACCAGGTCGAGCAGCACCCGCTCCGCCGGTACGCCCACGTCGAGCAGACCGATCGCCATGTCGATCGCGGCGTACTCGTCGGCGTCGGCGAGGCAGTCCAGATAGCCGGAGTAGGCGCTGGTCGGGTCGGCGGCGGCCGTGGCGGCAGTCAAGCGTCAGTCTCCGTCTGCTGGTCGGTGGTGGTGGCCTGCGCGGGCACCGAGTGCAGATGCCGCGACCCGCGCCCGCTCGGACCGGCCGCGCGCAGCGCCAGCACCGCGATGTCGTCGTGGTCGCCATGCGCCAACCAGTCACAGGTGATCTGCTCGACCCGTTCGGCCAGGGCCGGCGCCGGCACCCGTTGGCAGCCGGTCAGCGCAGTGACCAGCCGTTCCGTGCCGAACTGCTCGTCGCCTCGGCGGCCACCTCGGGCCTCGGTCACCCCGTCGCTGTAGAGCAGGCAGGTTTCGCCCGCTGCCAGCTGCACGGTCACTTCGCCGACGCGTGGGTCGGGCACCACCCCGATCAGCATGCCGCGCAGCGGCACCGACTCCACCTCGCCGGAGGCGCGCAGCACCAGCGGCGGCAGGTGCCCGCCGCCGGCCATGGTGAGGGTGAGGCCACCGTCGCGCTGTGGGCGGGCCACGCCGAGCACGATCGTGGCGAAGCGACCCTGGCCCTGGGTCGTCTCCAGCAGCGCGTCGTTGAGCAGCCGCAGCAACCGCCCGGGGTGCGACTCCAACCGGTGCAACGCTCGCAGACACTGCCGCAACTGACCGGTGAAGACGGCCGCCTCGACGCCCTTGCCCGACACGTCGCCGAGGAAGAACACCGTGCCGCCGTCGGCTAGGCGGTGTGAGCCGTAGAAGTCGCCACCGATGCGCAGTCCCGCCTGCGCGGGCCGGTACGCGGTGCCCCACTGCACGCCGACGGCCTCAGCCGGCTCCACCGGCAGCAGGCTGGCCTGGAGGGTGTCGGCGACCTCTGCCTGGTCGCGGTAGAGCAGAGCGGTGGTCAAGGCCGCGCCCGCACGGGCCGCGAACGCGCGGATCAGCTCCACGTCTGCCTCGGCGTACCAGCGGGTGGCACGGCGGGCCACCAGCAGCACACCGACCGGTGCGTCGCGGCCCGGCAGCGGGACGACCCGGGCGGCGCTCTCGGCGCCCGCGAGGCCGGGCAGCCAACCGGCGTCGACCGCCTGCTCGACCAACCAGTCCACCGCGTGCGGCTCGACCCCCGTCAGCGCCTCGGCGATGGCGGCCGGCAGCTCGTCACCGGCCAGCACGCCGCTGTCCACTGTCGGCGCCTCGTCGTCGGTGCGCCAGGCCCGCCACCAGCGCGCCCGCCCGCCCCGCGGGGCGAGCACCAGCACGGCCACCTCGGCCAGGGTCGGCACAGCGAGTCGGGCGACCGCGGCGGCGGCCCGGTCGGGGTGCAGAGGGTTGCCCAGCTTGTCACCGGCCACGGCCAGGAAGGCGGAGCGTGCGCGCTCGGCGAGCAGAGCGTCGGCGCGGCTGACGCTGTCGGTGACGTCCTCGACATACCAGCAGCAGCGGGCGCCGGAGAGGGGCACCTGGCGGGCGGTGAGCCGGCGCCCATGATGGGTGAAGCCGCCGGCACTCCCCTCGCTCGACGTGGGCACGCCGGCCGCGCTGAGCAGCTCACCCGGCGTCACCTCGGGCAGCAGCCGCTCGGCCACCGGGCTGACGTGCCGCACGACACCGTCGGCGTCACAGACCACCAGGCCCTCACGGAAGTGCTCGACGACCTCGAACCAGTCGGGTGCGGCGGCCGGAGCGCGGTCGGGGGCCAGCGGCGGCAGGGCCGCCGCGGGGCGAGGCAGGGCGTCCGCGGACCACGCCGTGGACCGTGTCGTGCGCGGCGTGGAGATCCGTCCGTCGCCCGGGTCACAGTCCCTGACGTCGGAAGCAGTCACCAGCTGAGCCTCACTCCTTGTCATCCACCCGAACCCGCACCGGAACCGGCGTCCATGGCCAAAACTCTCCGACCCACCCTACGTCGGAACGCGGATAGCGGCACGTCACAGCAGCCGCCGCAGGTGTCGCCACCCCCCGCCTTGCCTTCTCCCGCTCGACTGGCAACATGGCGGGATGTCCGATCAGCTGTTGACCATCGAGGCGACTCGGCTCGACGCGGGGCACGTCCGGCTACGGCTGACCGGCGAGCTCGACTACGACACCGCGCCCGACCTGATCGCCGCGGCAGCCGACCTCCGCGACGACGGCCACGAGCAGGTCCTGGTCGACCTGACCGGGGTGAGTTTCTGCGACTCCTCCGGGCTCAGCGCGCTGCTGGTGGTGCACCGCACCGCCAAGGCGATCCGGCTGACCGCGGTCAGCCCGCGACTCCAGCAGATGCTGGACCGCACCGGGCTGACCGAGCTGTTGGCCGTCGAGCACGCCACCGACAACGACCTGCGCGCCATCGGCTGATCGGCGCTCTGAGGGCCGCCCCTGGGCCACGGGGGATGGCCCCCGACCCTGGGACCTGGGGTCGGGGGCCGGAGGAATGTCTAGGGTGCCGTCATCGGCTGGAGCCGGGGCCCGTTCTCGCGCAGCTCGCCGGTCGGGGTCGGGTCGACGTCCTCGGGCTCTCCCGAATCGGGCGTCTGGTACAGGTAGCGGACGAACTGCCCACCCGCCTCGTTGTCGTCCGCGCCCGGCCACTGGCCGATGCAGTCCATGCCGACCACTTCGCGGCCGGTCCCGTCGGCCTCCTCCAGCAGCGCCCACAGGCTCACCGGGTAGCACCTGGTGACCTCGGGGTTGAGTTGCCAGCGGACGTACCAGCCGGGTCGGGCGGGGACGATCTCGACGATCTGTTTCATGACGACCTTCCTTCCGCGTACGTCGGAAGAACTCCGGTCCTGACCCGATCATGCGGGCCGTGCGGGTGAGCACCCCTCACCCCCGCCGGATGAAGCGCTGCGGACGCGGGGCCAACGCGGCCGGCAGCGTCCGTTTCGGCTCCCGGGACGGCGGGAAGGCGACGAGCGCAGCCACGATCCCCAGCGGAAGGGGTGTCACCATGCGCAAGCAGATGGAGGGCGACAACCAGAGGCGCCGGGCTCTGGCCCGGCAGGCCCGCGAACAGGGTCGCCAGCCCAGCGAGTTCGGCGCCAGCCTGAGCGCCTCCAAGCAGATCACGAGCCTCGACCAGGGCAAGCGGGCCGGACCGCCGGCGGCCGGAGCACGCAAGCCGGACAGTACGCGTGGCGGGCCGGCACCGCCGCCGGTCGGCAGCGCCGACAATCCACGTCCGCAGCCGTCCCCGCCGGGCGGCGCGGCCGGAGTGAGCAGCATGGGCTACCACGACCTGGTCGACGAGGTCCGGCGTCGGGCCGGGGTCGACTTCAAGACGGCCAAGGTGGGCACCGAGGCGACCGTGCTGGTCCTCGCCTTCGCCCTGGAGGCGGCCGAGCGGCAGCGGCTCCTCGCGGCGGTGCCGGCGTCTCTGCACGACGTGCTGCCCGTCGACGGCGTCGAGCGGCACCGTGACCTGCCCGGCTTCCTGGCCGAGGTGGGCCGGATCAGCGGCAACACCCCGGAGCAGGCCCGATATCAGGCGGAAGCGACGTTCGCGGCGCTCGCCGAGCAGGATGGCGACCTGGTCGAGTCGTTGCACGTACCCGACGGGTTGCGTGACCTGCTGAACCCGTCGGAGGCCGGCGGCGGCCTCGTGGGCGCCTCCACCACCACACCCACCCTGGAGGCGGACGAGATCAGTGCGGCGCTGGACGACCTGCCGTACTGGGCCGGCGACAGCCAGGCCTTCTACCGGGTGGTCGCGCTGCCGCCAGACAACCTGGACCGGGTGCTCGACCGGCTCGACCGGCTGCGCCAGGACACCGGCCGTGGCCCGAGCATCGGACGTCCGGGCGACACCGCCGCCGTGTTGACCGTACGGACCAACCAGGCTGACGGGGTGACCGCGCTCGACGTGGACCTCGCCCACCGGATCGACGACGCGATCGACGAGGTGGGGGCCGGAATGGCCGGCAGCTGACCGGCAACAGCGGCTCGGGCGGGCCGGCGGACGGGGGCGACCCCGTTCCGCCGGCCCGTCGGCCGTGCCGGGCCACGGGCGCGGTGGATCGTGGGCTCGGCTAGCGTGCCCGTCATGAACCGCGCCGCCGACCGGCTGGAGCTGGTCGCCGACCCGGCCCGCCGGACCGGGCGGACGCTGCTGTCCGCCGGTGTGGAGCAGTCGTACGTGGATGTCGAGGATCCCCGGCACCTGCACTTCGAGTACGTGCGGCGGATCGCCTCGGCGGTGGATGTGGCCGCCCCGGCGGGCGCCCCGCTGAGCGTCCTGCACCTGGGTGGCGGCGCGTTGACGCTGCCCCGCTGGCTGGCCGCCACCCGGCCCGGCTCGGCGCAGCGGGTCGTCGAGCGCGACCGGGCGGTGGTCGAGCTGGTCGCCCGGGAGTTGCCGCCGCTGCCGCCCGAGGTGCGGGTGGAGGTCGCCGACGCCCGGGACGCGCTCACCGCCACCCCGGCCGGGCGGTACGACGTGGTGATCGCCGACATCTACCGGGCGGCCCAGATGCCCCGGCACGTACGCACCGTCGAGTTCGCCGCCGAGGTGGCCCGCACCCTGCGCCCCGACGGGTTGTACCTGGTCAACGTCACCGATCTGCCCCCACTGGTCGGCACCCGGGTGCAGGTGGCCACGCTGCGGGCGGTCTTCGCCGACGTGTGCGTGTTCGGCGACCGGCGGATGCTGCGCGGCCGGCGCTACGGCAACCTGGTGCTCGCCGCGACGTCGCGCCCCGGCGGGCTCCCGGTCGGGCGGCTGGCGGTGGCCGCCCTACGCGACCCGGTGCCCGGCGGCCTGCTGCACGCCGCCGCGCTCGACACGTTCGTCGCGGGCGCCCACCCCGTCACCGACGCGGACGACACCGGGCGCGGCTGACCCCGGACGCTGCTCCAGACCTCCCCACCCGTCCACGATGCCGGGTTTCCGACGGCGAGCGTGGGGAAGGCGCGGCGGATGAGCAATGCCGACGATCGGGTGACCGCCCGCCGGACCCTGATCGTGATCGGTCTGGTGTTGGCGACCGCGTTCGCGCTGGCCTTCGTGTACGCGACCCGGCGGGTGCTGGTCTGGGCCGTGGTCGCCGCGTTCTTCGCCGTCGCGCTCAAGCCCCTCGTCGACCGGCTGCAACGCCGTCTCGTCCGGCGCCGGGCGTTGGCGACGCTGCTGGTGTTCCTCGCCGTCTTCGTGTTGCTGGCGATCGTGGCCGCCCTCATCCTGGTGCCGTTGTTCGACGAGCTGGGCCGGTTCGCCGACCGGGCACCCGGGCTGCTGCGCGACGCGCGCGCCGGCCATGGCCGGCTGGGGCAGTTGCTGGAGCGCACCGGCGCCCACCGCTACATCAGTGAGCACTCCGACCAGCTGCGCGGCTTCGGCGAGCGGCTGCGCCAACCCGCGGTCGGTGTGCTGCGCGGCATCGTCGAGACGGTCGCCGGGCTGGTCACGGTCATCGTGCTGGCGTACCTCATGGTGTTGGAAGCACCGCGGATCACCCGCAGCATGCTCGCGGCGGCCGGGGACGGCCAGGGCGAGCGGCTGCGGCGGGTTGGCCGGCAGGTGTCGCGCACCGTCACCGGCTATCTCAGCGGAAACCTGCTGATCAGCGTGATCTGCGGGGCGTTGACCTTCCTGGTGCTGACCCTCACCGGGGTGCCGTTCGCGGCCGTGCTCGCCCTGTTGGTGGCGGTGACCGACCTGATACCGCTGGTCGGTGCGACGCTCGGCGCGGTGATCGCGACCGGGGCCGGCTTCCTGCACTCCCCCACCGCCGGGGTGGTGGTGCTGGTCTTCTTCGTGGTCTACCAGCAGGTGGAGAACCATTTGCTCCAGCCGCTCATCCTGTCCCGCGCGGTGCGGCTCAACCCGCTGACCGTGCTGGTCAGCGTGCTGCTCGCGGCGGAGCTGGCCGGCCTGATCGGCGCGCTGCTGGCCATCCCCGCCGCCGGCATCGTCCAGACCCTGCTGCGCGAGTACGGCCCTCGCAGGCTCCGGCCCGCCCCGCCGGCCGATCCGGCCGCCCGGCCACGCCGACCGGCCGGTCCCGCCCGGCAGGGCTGACACCGGCCGGAAGGCGTCATGCGTGCTCAGCGGGATTGGCTCGCGACCTCGGGTGAGGTGCTCTCCAGCGGGACCGCGTTCGCCGGGACCAGCCCCAGCTGGACCGCCGACCGGGGCAGCGCGGCGTCCAGCGCCCAGTCGGCACTGACCCGCGTGCGGTTTCCCGGCATCGCCATCAGGTGGTACGCCCGGGTGACCGCCTTGGCGGGCAGCCCGGCCAGGTTGACCTGCAACGGGTTCGCCGCCGCGTCCTTGCCACCCAGGTCGACAACCCAGCCCAGGTCGTGGTGCTTGTACGGCTTGCGCCGGCCGAAGCCGTACGACGCGGCGATGTTGTGCGCCGCGAGCTTGCCCTGCCGCTGAGCGTGCTGGGCCGTCATCCCGCAGACCGCCCCCGGGTGGGTCAGGTCGGGCACCGCGGCGGCATCGCCGCAGGCGTACACCTCCGGGTAGCCGGGGACATTGAGGAACTCGTCGACCACCAGCCGACCCCGGTCGGTGCGCAGGCCCAACTCGTTGACGAACGGGTCGGGGCGCACCCCCACACACCACACCAGCGTGCAGGTCGGCACGTACTCCCCGTCGGTGAGCTTCACCCCGTCGGCGGTCGCCTCGGCCACGGACGTGCCCATCCGAACGTCCACACCACGCCGGTTGAGCACCTTGTGCGAGGTGTCCGACATCCGCTTGTCCAGCTCCGGCAGCACGCGGGGCGCCACGTCGAGCAGCATCCAGCGGGGGCGGACGGTGAGCCGGGGCCGCTGGGCGTGCAGCGCGTCGGTGAACAACTGCCCGTGCGCGGCGACCTCGGTGCCGGTGTAACCCGCCCCGACCACCACGAACGTGGCCCGGGCCTGCTGCTCGGCCGGATCCTCGGCCTGCTCGGCCAGCTCGACCTGACGGACGATGTGATCATGCAGGTAGACGGCCTCGGGCAGGCCCCGGAAGCCGTGGGCATATTCGGTCACCCCTGGGATGGGCAGCAGCTTGTTGACGCTCCCCACGGCGAGGATCAGCCGGTCGTACGCCAGCCGGTTCTTCTCCCCCTCCGCCTGGGTGAAGCCGACCCAGCGGTTCTGCAGGTCGACGTGGTCCGCCTCGCCGACCACCACCCGTACGCCCTTGAGCGTTCCGGTCAGGGGCACGGCGATCCGTCTGGGCTCGACCACCCCGGCGGCCACCTCGGGCAGCAGCGGGAGATAGAGGAAGTAGTCGGTGGAGTTCAGCACCACGATCTCGGCCCGGTCCCGGGCGATCCGGCTCAACGTCTTCGCCGCGTGGTAACCGGCGAACCCGGCCCCCACGATCACCACACGAGGTTTCGTCATTGCGGCCCGTTTCCCGTCGAAGCCCGGGACAAACGTCGGTGGGGTGGCCGTTGGCAGCGGGAGCTTGTGCGGGGACTCCACGTCACGACTGTGCGGTGATCGCCCACCGCTCGTGGTCGCGCCAGGCACCATCGATGAACAGGTAGTCCGGGGAGAAGCCCTCCAACCGGAAACCGAGCTTGCGGGCCACCCGCCGGGACGGCTCGTTGCCCGGCTGGATGTTCGCCTCCAGCCGGTGCAACCCCACCGTGGTGAACGCGTGGTCGATCACCAGGGCGACGCCCGCCGAGGCGTGCCCGGTCCCGCTGTACGGCAGGAACGCCGCATACCCCAGGTAGCCACCACGCAGTGCACCCAGCACGATCCCGCTGATGTTCACGTAGCCGGCGATGTCGCCACTGGCCCGGTCACAGATCAGGTAGCCGGCGCTGTCCCGGCGGCGGATCCGGCTCAGGTAGCGGTCGTACTCCTCCGGGCTGCCCGGCGCGACCAACCACGGCTGATGCAGCTCCCGACTACGCCCTACGGCGGCGACGAACTCGTCGGAGTCGGTGGGCCGGGGCCGCCGGATCGCGGCGGGACCGCCGGTACGCAGGTATCTCACGGCGGACCACTCTGACCGACCGACGCCACCCCTGTCCAACCGGTCGCCGCGCGGGCCGCGCCGCGCGGCTTGATCGTGCTCGAACAAGGATGTAGTGGCATCCGGCAGCGCGCGTGACCACTACATCGTTGATCGAGCACGATCTTGCGGGACAGCCGGGCGACTAGCGGGGCGTCAACAGGCTGAACTCCTGACCATCGGGGTCGGCCAGCACCAGTCGGCCTGCCTCGCCCTGGTCGGTGTCGAGAAGGGTCGCCCCGAGGGAGAGCAGACGGTCGACCTCCGCCTGCCGATCGACGTCGACAGCCGGAGCGAGGTCGAAACGCACCCGGTCCCTGCCTCCGTTGGGCATCAGTGGTGGACCACCCCAGCTGATCTTCGTACCGCCGTTCGGCGACTGGATCGCGGTCTCCTCGTCCTGGTCCCAGACCAGCGGCCACCCCAGCGCCTGGCTCCAGAAGTACCCGACCTTCTGCGATCCGTCGCAGGCCAGCGCACCGATGAACCCGCAGCCGGCAAGGAACTTGTTACCCGGCCCGATGACGTCGAACTCGTTGCCCTCGGGGTCGGCGAGCACCACATGATCGTCGTCCGGGCCCTGACCGATGTCGATGTGCCGTGCGCCGAGCTCCAGTGCCCTGGCCACCGTCTGCCGCTGGTCCTCCAGCGAGCTGCTCGTCAGATCGAAGTGCATCCGATTCTGGACGACCTTCGGCTGCGGGTACGGGGCGAAGCGGATGCGGAACCCGGTGTCATCAGTGGGCAGGAGCAGAACGCCGTCCTGTGCATCGTCGACGATCTCCCGCCCCAGGATCCCGGACCAGAACCGCGCGAGCCGTAGCGGCTCGCTCGCGTCGAAGCTGATCCCGAACAGGTGTGCGGTCATCGCTGCGCTCGTCTCCCATCGGACCGGACGCCGTGCCAGCCGTCGGAGCGGGAGCCTACGGGTGTGCCAGGTCGCCCGCACCCGAGTTTCGGGTCATCCCCGGTAGGGCGGGGCCACACCCCAGCCCCAGCGTGGCACCGGTGCCTGCCGAATCGGGTCCGCGTTCGGTTGAGAATTGGCTACCGCCAACCGGGTGCCCCACTCGATGTAGCTCGTGAAGGCGGCGCGGAACTCCGGATCATCGGGCAGGCCGACCTCGTCGGCAGCGTCCATCATCAAGTTGACCCACCGCCGACGCTGCGCCTCGCTGATCGCCCTGCCCAGGTGCTGGCCGAGCATGTGGGGGTAGCCGCCGTGCTCCATTGTGTAGGTAGCCGGTCCGCCGAAGACCTCGGCAAGCCATACCGCTACATACCGGGCGTGGTCGGGGTCCATGTGCGCGAACATCGGCGCGAGCAGGTCGTCGGAGCGGACCAGGCGGTAGAAGGCATCGCAGAGCATCATGAACGCGTCGGTGCCGCCGGCCCACTCGTACAGGCTCGGCAGCGCGGCCCCACCAGGGCCGGCAACCGTCGTTTGGGCGTAGTGCCGCATCTCCTGGATGTCCTCGACATACGGCTTGATCGCGGCGAAGAACTGCCCGAACACCGGGCCGCCCCGAAACCCTTTCAGGTGCTCGTCCACTGACGTCCAGGTGATGCGCAGCAGGTAGCAGGCGGGGTCGTCGTCCAGGCAGCGGCTCAACTCGTAGTCCACACACTGCGGCGCAGCGCGTAACGCGCCAGCGGCCCGTTCGTACGCCGCCTCGAAGCCGTCCAGCCGCTCCTGCGGCACGCGGTACCTGATGTACTCGATCACCATGGCTACAGCTCAACACCCGTAGTGACGAAGATCAAGTACGCACCATCTGGTGCGTGCCGAGGGAGGCCACGATGCCTGAGCGATACCACTGCCCGGTGGAGCTCGCCGTCGACGTTGTCGGCGGAAAATGGCGACCGGTGATCCTGGCCCATCTCAAGGAGGGCGCACACCGCTATGGCGAACTGCGCCGCCGGATGCCAGGAATCAGCGAGAAGATGCTGACCCAGCGTCTGCGCGAGTTGGAGGCCGACGGGCTCGTCCTACGGCACGACCACGAGACCACACCACCTCATGTCGAGTACCGGCTCACCGAGGAAGGACTCAGCCTGGCCCCGGTGTTACAGGCCCTGTACGACTGGGGCACCGCGCGGGCCGCACGTACCGGTACCGCCATCGACGCACCCTCTGCTGCCTGACTCGACGCATCACACGCGGCCCCGCACCTGACACCGGTCTGGTTCGTCTACCTCTCCGCGACGTTCTGGGTCGGTTGTGGCTGCTCGCGGGCACGGCGCGGTGAGTCGTCGATGCGAGAATCGACCGGTGGAGAACGAGCTGAGGGCGGCCCTGGCGGGCGTACGGGACGCGTTCGCCCGGTACCCGCGCCGGGCGGTGCTCGACGGATGCCCGCACTGCGAGGGCTCCGTGCTGGTCGACGAGCACGACCTGTTCGGACTGAGCATCAGCCTCGGCAACACGGTCGGCGACCGTGATGACGTGAAGGCCCTGCTCCCCGTACTCCTTGAGCGCCTGCTCGGGTCCGACGACCTCGACCCGGACATCGTCCTGGGCAAACTCCCCCATCAGCAGTGGCGCACCTGGCCGCGCGTCGAGCAGCAGGCCATCGACGCGTACCTCGACGTGGTGTGGCGGTCGTTGCTGGCGGACCACCCGCCGCGGCTCGGGTCATTCACCGATCCGGCGACCTTCCTCGACGCGGCTCGCGCGGCCGGCGAGCACGTCGCGCGATTCCTCGATGTGTGGGACGCCACGCTCACCCCGTCGGCAGACCGTCACCTGGCCGAGATGGTCGCCGGACTCAGCTTCGCCAATCAGAAGCCGAGCGCCCTCGGCGACTGGTTACGCCGAGAGGCGACCCGCGACCGCCTGTACCGCGCGTGGGAACGTGACTGCGATTCGCCGTGGGCCGACGGCCTCGCCCAGGCCTACGATCTCCTCCACCACTAAGACGTCCCTAACCGGCCCTAGCTGCGGAGCAACTGCTCCTCGGGCGCCTCGGCGATCTGCCGGGCCACGCGCACGAAGGCCGCCACCGCGGGGGAGCGCGACTCGGCCGGCCAGGCCACCTTCAGCGTCACCGGCTCGAGCTCCGGCACGGGGCGGAAGGCGGTCCCCGGCCGGGAGTACCGCCGAGCCATCCACTCCGGCAGGAATCGTCACAGCGGGCCGGGGAACGTCTGCTCCATCGGCATGGGGACCTGGAGGAAGGTGGTGCCGCGCATGTCCAGCCAGGCCCGGTCGGGCCCGCGGACCAGTCGCAGCATCACCTCTTCGCAGGACGGGCAGCGTGCGACGAGGCCCGGCGCGTGCGAGTAGACGTGCAGGCTGGCCATCGAGCCGGTCGTCCCGCAGTTCTCGCAGCGGCCCATCGCGGTGCTCAGGTCGACGGTGAACAGCTCACGCATCGGGCCGTCGAGCATGTTGCCGTCCAGGTACGACATCTCGGTCATCGAAATCTCCTCGACCTTGAGTGAGCGAGCGGGCGGTCAGCCGGTAGGGCCGAAGCGTTCGGTCTTGACCTGCCTCGACGGGTGACCCAGACCCACGAGCAGGTCGGCCACGGTCTCCACGAACGCGGTCGGACCGCAGACGTAGGTGAGCGGTTGCAGGTCCGGCGGCCAGCCGTGCGTGTTGACGTCGGCCAGCCCGATCCGGTGCGGCTCGCCGCGCCAATCCTCGGGCGCCTGGCGGGTGTACACGTACGCCACGTCCAGGCCGAAGTCGTCGCGGACCCGGCGGCGCAGCTCGTCGGCGTAGATCACGTCACCCGGGCTGCGCACCGAGTAGATCAGCCGGAACGGCACCTTGCTGCCGGTGGCCCGCCGAGCCCGGATCATCGCCATCAACGGCACGATGCCGGAGCCACCGGCGACCAGCTGCACCGGCGCGGTCTCCTCGGGCCGCCAGATGAACCAGCCACCGAGCGGTCCGCGTACCTCCACCGGGTCGCCCTCACCAAAGACATCGATGAGGTACGGGGACACCTCGCCGTCGGGCACCCGCTGAACGGTCACCTCGATGCGCGGGCCACCGGGGCCGTCCACGGCAGGACCGGCAATGGAGTACGACCGTGCCGCCTGGTAGCCGTCCGGGGCGGTCAGTCGCACGTCGACGTGTTGCCCGGGCAGGTGCCCCGGCCAGTCCGGCACCTCCAGCACCAGGGTCTGCGCGGTCGGTGTCTCCACCCGGCGCTCCACCAGCCGGCTGACGTGCCACCGGTTGGGTGCGCGGGGCGGCGTGCTCGTCGCCACGGCGCGCTCAGTCACCCTGGTACCGCTGTTCGCGCCACGGGTCGCCGTAGTCGTGGTACCCGGCGGTTTCCCAGAACCCCGGCTCGTCCATCGTCTTGAGCCGGATGCCGCGCACCCACTTGGCGGACTTCCAGAAGTAGAGGTGCGGCACCAGCAGCCGCGCCGGCCCGCCGTGCTCGGCGGGCAGCGGCGCACCGTCGAAGGTGTGCGCCACCCAGGCCCGACCGCCGCGCAGGTCGTCCAGCGGCAGGTTGGTGGTGTACCCGCCGTAGGAGTGCGCGAGCGCGAAGTGCGCGCCCGTGTCCACGCCCGCGAGCAGGGTGTCCAGTGAGACGCCCTGCCAGGTGGTGCCGAGCTTGGACCAGCGGGTGACGCAGTGGATGTCCACCATTGGCGTCTCCTGCGGCAGGGCCATCAGCTCCTGCCACGACCACCGGTGTTCGCTGCCGTTCTCGGCGGCGATGACGAACTCCCAGGTGTCCAGTGACACCCGGGGCGTCGGGCCGGCCGAGAGCACCGGAAAGTCCTCGGTCAGGTACTGACCGGGTGGCAGGGCCGGCTCCTGCGTTCGGGGCCGACCCTGAAAGCCCGGTGACACGATTCCCATTGCACAGTCGTACCACCCGTGTCGGGCAGGGCGGGAGCTTTCCCGCGTACCCCCTTGTCGCCTCGGCGCGGCGCGGTCAGTGCCGCTCCGCGACGACCTCGCGATCCTCGGGTTGACCACCCCGAGTGGCGCGCAGGCTGGTCAGGGTGACCACCACCAGCACGCCGATGATCACGAAGAGGGAGGCCAGGGTGGGGATCTGCGGAACGCTGTCCCAGATGCCGTGCGCCCAGTGCAGGCCCAGCTTGAGACCGATGAACGCCAGGATGATGGCCAGGCCGTAGCTGAGGTGCACCAGCCGGCTCAGCGCCGCGTGCAGGACGAAGTAGAGGGCACGCAGACCGAGCAGGGCGAACGCGTTGGTGGCGAAGACGAGGTACGGGTCCTCGGTGATGCCGTAGACCGCGGGCACCGAGTCGACGGCGAAGACGACATCGGTGGCCAGCACCGCCACCACCACCAGGGCGAACGGGGTCAGTGCCCGCTTCGCGCCCTGCCGGACGGTCATCTTGGTGCCGTGGTATTCGTCCACCACCGGCATGAACTTGCGGAGCAGCTTCACCGCCCGCATGTTGTTGATGTCGACCTCCTGCTGATGCCCGGAGAGGGCGTCGCGGAGCAGCTTCACCGCGGTGGCGATGAGGATGATCGCGAAGAGCAGGAAGGCGAAGTCGAGGGTCTGCAGCGCGGCGGCGCCGAGGGCGATGAAGACCGCCCGCAGCACCAGCGCGCCGGCGATGCCGTAGAGCAGCACCCGCTGGGCGAGCACGGCCGGCACCGCGAACGCGGCCAGCAGCAGCATGAAGACGAAGAGGTTGTCGACGGAGAGCGACTTCTCCACCAGGTAGCCGGTGAGGTACTCCACGCCCTGCTGCGAGCCGTAACGGGACCAGATCCAGGCGCCGAACGCCAGCGGCAGGGCTATGTAGAACGCCGACCAGCCGATCGCCTCCCGCATCGACACCTCGTGCGGGCGGCGGGTCACCAGGAAGTCCAGCACCAGCAGCAGGAGCACGCCGGCGATGGTCACCGCCCAGAGGGTTGGCGTCCCGATCGACGACAGGTCACTGGCGGCGGACAGGTAGGACAATTCGGTCATTGAGTCTCCTCGAACACCGTCATGTTCGAGGTCTCCTTCACCCACCACATGATGGGCAACCACCCGAGGCGCGCCGGGCGCGCCGTACTGACCGGCATGGTTCGTGGGAAGTACTCCCCTCGTACCGCAAGGTTAGGCCAGGCTGAATCGCCACGCCAAGCGGGACATCGATGGTTGCCCTGACCAACCGCTGTGCGCGCCCGGGGAGAGCGCTGTCAGCCCGGGCGACGGCCGTGCCGTCAGCCACGGCGCAGCGTCGCGCCCGGGGCCATCGCCTGCTCCACGAGGCCCCGAAAGTCCCGTGGCAGCTGGGTGGCCACGTCATCGAACTCACCGCCGGTGATCGCCTCGCGCAGGGTGGTGAAGACCGCCCGGACGGCGTCACGAGCGGCAGGCTCCTCCACACCGGCCCGCAACGCGACCCGGGCGACGAACTCGGCCGCTCCGAACCGGTCCGCCTGCTCGGTGCTCGGGCTCGGTTTGAGTATCAGTTGTAGCGGCTGGGGCAACTGGGCGGCCAGGTCCAGGACCTCACCGCCGGTCAGCCGCTCGGCGAACGTCTCCAACACGGCCCGGGTCAGCTCGACCGCCCGCTCGGACGACGTCGCGGTGCGCTGGGAAACCTGGTCGATGAAGGTGTCGTAATTCATCGCGTACCCCCTTTGGCTCGCGTCGGCGCCTGCGGGTACCCGCGGCGGCGGAGTGGAAACGGCACCGGGATTCCTCCTCCGGGCGGGGCGTGACCGGCCGGCGGGTGGGTAACCGCCGCCGGTCGTGACCACATCGATGCCCCCGAGGGAGCCCACGCCATGGCGAGCTACGCGGACGTCCTGCAGTACCTGTCGAGCCTGGACTACCCGGCCGAGAAGAACGACGTGGTCCGCGAGGCCGAACGGGAGGGTGCCCCGCCGGACGTGCTGAAGGCGCTGCGCGCCCTGCCGCCGGTGGACTACGCCAACGGCACCGAAGTGGCGCGGTCGGCTGGGATCGAGGCGGCGCCCGAGGTGAGCCCCGCACAGCGGGCCGAGCAGGCCCGGGACAAGAAGCACAACCGCGTCTCGCAGCACCTGCGCGGCATCTGACCCGGCGGTGGCGGCCAGAGCCCTGACGTGCGGGCGTCGCGGATGACGCGCAAGGGCCCACCGTCCCGGCCGTCGGACGTGCACTTCCCGGCCGTGGCGCAGCTCGCCGTGGTGGCAGTGGTGGGCGTCATCGCCGGCTGCGTCTTCGCGGTGCTGCTGCCACTGCCGCTCGCCGCGCTGGCCGGCTGGGACGTGGGGGCGTTCAGCTGGCTCGTGCTGGTCTGGCACAAGCTCTGGCCGATGGACGCCGAACGGACCGCCCGGCTGGCCGTACACGAGGACCCGAACCGGGCTATCCGTGACGTTCTGCTGCTCGTCGCCTGCCTGGCCAGCCTGCTGGCCGTGGGGTTGGTCGTGGCCAGCGCGCAGAGCGCGCCCCCCGGCACCAGCCGGGAGCTGCACAGCGGCCTGGGCGTGCTCAGCGTGGTGCTCTCCTGGTGCGTGGTGCACACCGTGTTCGCCGCCCGGTACGCCCGGATCTATTACACCGGCCCGGACGGCGGGGTGAACTTCAACCAGCCCGAACCGCCGCGCTACTCCGACTTCGCGTACGTCGCGTTCACCATCGGGACGACGTTCCAGGTTTCCGACACCAACCTGACCAGCAACGAGATGCGTCGCACCGTGCTGCGCCACTCGATGGTGTCGTACCTGTTCGGCGCATTCATCATCGCCGTGACCGTGAACCTGCTGGCGGGTCTGGCTCGCTGAGCAGCCGCGCTGACCCCCGGGGACGACACGGGGCGGGGCTGACGAGTGAAGCGCCGGGACAGGCGGGCGCCCCTGGTCACGAACCGCGACCTAGGGCGCCACGCAAACCTGCCCAGGCGGTGAACCACGTCCGAACCGGTCGCGGTCACCAGGCGGTGGATGCCCGCTCGAACCGAGCGGCCAGCACTGCCGGGTCCAACCATACGACAGAACATCCTCCGTTTGGTCAGATTTTGGTGAAGTGTGGGCCAGGGCACGTCACGGCCCAGCGGTCACCTCCGCGTACCGGTGTTCCAGGTCGACCCGCGCCAGCGCCCCCACCAACCAGGCCAGCCGCTCCGACTCGCCGCTGGCCAGGCCCGCCAGATCGTCCGCCGACCGACCCAGCCCGAGCCGACGGGCGGCGGCCAACGCCCGCCGATCGGCGACCGGTGCAACCTCTCGCCACAGCGCCTGCGCCTCCCGGAGGAACAGGTCGACGACCTGGTCGTCCACGCCGGGAAGCTCCCGGAGGAGCGCCCGCTCCCGGACCGGGTCGTGATGCGCCACCGACCGCAACCGGCGCAGATCACCCCGGTACCGCTCGACAACCGTTCGGGCCAGGTCACCCAGCACGTCGGCCAGCGCGCCCACGTCGCCACGTTGACCGCTGGCGCGCAGCACCCGCACCCGGTCCTCATGCAGCGAACGGGCCAGCCGGGCCGCACTGTCCCAGCCCTCGTCGCGCAACGCCCGCGCCCCATCCAAGGCCCGGCGGAAGTCGCCACGACGGGCCAGCAGCACCGAGAGGTAGAGCACCTGGAACAGGCTCGCCGGGTTGTTGGTGACCCGAAAGCCGTACTGCTCGGCGAAGCCCCGCCCGCTACCGGCGAGCCGGCGAGCCAGGCGCTTCCGATCCTCCACCGGATTGATCAAAGTGGTCGGCATGCCGGCGACTACCCGCGCTGCCGTCGGTCACACGCGGGACGCGCGACACCAGACCCGCGGCGGGCGTGCGTCCGTGCCGGGCGTGCGTCCGTGCCGGGCGTGCGTCCGTGCCGGGCGTGCGTCCGTGCCGGGCGTGCGTCCGTGCCGGGCGAGGACGTCAGCCGTGCAGGCCGCCGGTGCGGTCGCGGGCCTTGAGGCGGGTGGTGGGCAGGGCGGGCGCCGGCAGTGGCGGCGCCGGATCATCGGCGACCACACCGAAGCGCCCATCCCCCGCCATCCAGTCCTCCCGGGCGGCGGCGACCTCCTCGTGCGAGCGGCCCACGAAGTTCCACCACATCACCAGCGGCTCCTCGAACGGCGTACCGCCCAGCAACAGCAACCGGGCCCCAGCCCCACCGCGCACGGTCAGCTCACTGCGGCCCAAGCCCAGGTAGAGCAGCGCGCCCGGTTCGAACCCGACACCGGCCGCCTCGGCGGACCCGGACATCGCCAGCAGCGCGTACTCGAAATCGGGCCGCAGCGGTAGCGTCGTCGGCGCCTCGCCACTCAGCTCCAGCTGCACGCCCAGCAGCGGGGTGTGCACCACCGCCGGCGACCGCTCCCCGGCGAACTCGCCGACCAGCAGGGTGAAGTCCACATCACCGTCACGCCAGCGCGGCAGGTCGGCGTGGTGCGCGAAGTCCGCCGCTCCGGCCCGCGCCGGGTCCGGCAGCGCCACCCAGAGCTGCACGCCGTGCATCACCGGCGGATGAGTGGCCGGCGACCGCTCGGAATGGGCGATGCCGCGCCCAGAGGTCATCACGTTCAGCTGACCAGGCCGGATCGGCTGGACGTTGCCGAGGCTGTCCCGGTGCAGGATCTCGCCGTCCAGCAGCCAGGTCACCGTCTGCAGGCCGGTGTGCGGGTGCGGCGGCACCTCCATGCCGGGCCGCTGCGCCACATCGTCCGGGCCGAAATGGTCCACGAAACACCATGCGCCGACCATCCGGCGGGGACGCTGCGGCAGCAGACGTCGCACCGTGGTGTACCGACCCAACGGCACGTCGTGGCCGGGCAGCAGCACGCTGCCGGGATCAACGTCGGCCACACCAGGTGGCCGGGTCTCCGCCAGCATTGATTCAGTACGCTCCACCGCCCGACTGTACGCTCACGCCCGCCCACGGCCGCCGCGCTTCTCGCAGGGCGGCCGGGGTTCACCGGGTGCTCGATGACACCGTCACGCTGTTCGCGCCCGCCACCAGGTCGAGATAGAGCCGCTCGGCCGCACGGTCCCATCCGGGCGTACCGAGCACCGCACCTGCGGCCACCCCGTCCCAGCGTTCGTCGCGTACCACGACCGAGCCAGCGCCGGCCCCCACCCGAACCCGAACCGGCGTCTCCCCCGGCACCTGGATGTCGAGCTGGCTGGTCCCGCCGGTGAGCCGCACGGTCAAGTTGCCTGGGCTGCCTGTGCCAGCGGAGCTGGTCGGCCCGGCACCGCTGGTCGGCCCGGCACCGCTGGTCGGGGGCAGGAGGATTTCGGTGCGGGACGATCCGCCGGCGAGTTCCACGCCCAGGAGCCGGGCCCGGGTCAGATCCAGCACCTGGCTGCTCACCCCACCGGCCAACCGCAGGCGCCATGCGACCTGCTCGCTGAGCAAGACCCGCACGGCCCTCACCCCGGACGAACCGGTCTCCACGAGGCCGAGCCGCACGGTCTCCCCCAGCACCGCCGGCCGGGCCGCCACACCCGAACCGACCGGACTGCTGATCCGGTAGAGATCATCGCCCAGATCGGCCACCCGCAGTTCGAACGAGGACAGCCCGTCCGCAAGCACAAAGGTGCCCTTGTCTCGACCAGCCAGCGGCGCGGTCATCACCTGCTCGGCAGCGGCACCCGCACCGCCTGGGCCACGACCCGCGTCCGGGTCGACGCCGCCCTCCGAACGGCCGACGTCACCGGGCCGGGCGCCGTCAGGCCTGGCGCCGTCGGGAGCGCCGTCAGGCCGGACGCCGTCGGGTGCGCCGGAGTAGGTCATGCCGAGGCGGTGCGGTTGGGCAACGATCACGGCCACCGCGGCCGCGCCGAGAATCAACACAACGGCCGCCGCTGCCACCAGCAGGCGAGCACCGCTGGACCACCGCCGGGCTGATACCGCGTCACCACTAGGTGACGACTCTGCCTCCGGTTCGTCCTCCGTGCCGTACCCCACTGCGGCCATCCTTCATCCCTCCGCCGGTCCCCGCCGGGAGGTACGTACCCGCCAGCCGATCGGATCACTCCGCGCCGATCACGCCACTCCGCTACGTCGCCGACGCCAATCTTGGACAGTTTCCATTAGCTGGGCGGGCTGACGGAAACTTTCCAAGATCTCGTGCGGTGGGGGCCGTGGAGCCATGGGGTGTCATGCGCAACCACCAACCGACGCCCGGGCGCCCGGGCGCAGGGCCAACGCCGGGGTGCAGGGTGTGGAAACACGACTGGCCGGCATCCCCGGGTGGGGGTGCCGGCCAGCGGGTCTAATTCGGTGGGTCAGCTGTTCCAGTGCTGGGCAACCAGGTCGGTGGCCTGCTGCTCCCACTGCGCGTACGCGTCCGGGTAAGCCGAGACCTGCACCGTCTGCGCGGCGTCGGTCAGGGGCATGTCCTGCCACCCGTCGACCTGCTTCAGGCCCTTCAGGAACGCGGCCGTCGAGTAGGCCGGGTCGGTGATCTGCTCCGGCGTACCCCAACCACTGGTCGGGCGCTGCTGGAACAGGCCCAGCGAGTCGTGGTCATTCTTGTCGCCGAGGTGGCCCAGGTTCTCCAACTTCGACTCCTGCAGGCTTGTGGCGATGGAGATGATTGCGGCCCGCTCGGGCAGTCCGGCCTTCTTCGTGGCGGCGATGATGGCCTTGACGTTGGCGCTCTGCTCGTCGTTCAGGGTGATGTGGGACTGGTC
>NZ_JBEXGR010000028.1:0-77849 GCF_040607415.1 Micromonospora sp. NPDC005291 | reverse complement strand
AACGGGGGAACGGCGTGCGGGGTGTGAGCACCTCGTCCGGGCGCATCAGAAATCAAGGGGGAAAGTCTTTGGGGGTCGGCGCCTTCGGCCGGGGGCGGCCTGTGGCGCCGGGGTCGGCGGCCTACGGGCGGAGGGCTCGTGGCGCCGGGTCCAGGTGTAACGACCGGGGGGCCGGGGATCATTCCGGGGGTGGCCCATCCGTCGGCACCCTCGTGGAGGCGGTGGCCGGGCGGTCGTTCGCGGTGGCTACAACGACCGGCCGGGGCCCGGCATTCCAAGCCCGAGCGGTCGGCGCTCCAACCCTGAAGCGCGGGGTGGCGGGCCGGTGGTACTGCGATCGTCAGGGTATGTAACGACCCCGGGCCCGCCATGATTCCAGGCCACGGGTGCGACCGGTCACAGCCCAGAGTCGCCCAGACCGGACGAACCGCCCGGACAGCCCAACGGTGGCGTTCGAGCCAACCATTCCGAGCATGATCCACTCCGGATCGCCGACGTGGCGGCATCCGGGTGGCGTCAAGGCCCAATATCGGCGATATGCAGTGGATCATGGATATCGGCGAGGGCAGCGCGGGCAAGGCCGGACAAAAGCCCCGCTTGACTCCCACCCACCCTCTCGTATGGGTTGCCAGGCGTGCGCCCGTCAGGCAGACACGTCGGCCAGACGGCCGGGCGACCAGGCGACCGGGCGACCAGGCGACCAGGGCGATCAGGGGTGGGTCCGGTGGGCCCGGTGGGCCCGGTGGGCCGGGTGAAGCCAGGCGGTGTGGTGGGACGGGACCGCCCTCACCCCGGGAGGCGGGACCGGACCTTCGCTGCGCAGGCGTCCAGGACGGTCTGTGCGTCCAGTCCCAGGCTCTCGATGGCCACCAAGGCCGTAAAGGCGACGTCGGCCAACTCCGCCGCGACGTCGTCGCGGGTGTGG
Organism: Micromonospora sp. NPDC005291; assembly: GCF_040607415.1. Lineage (NCBI taxonomy): Bacteria > Bacillati > Actinomycetota > Actinomycetes > Micromonosporales > Micromonosporaceae > Micromonospora > Micromonospora sp. NPDC005291. Next base: position 76,924 of record NZ_JBEXGR010000028.1, on the reverse strand, counting down.
GTGACGCCCTTGCGCGGATTCTGCCCGAGCAGACCGATCCAGGCGGCCGACGCCTCCCCCGCTTCCTCGGTCAGCTTCAGGATGCGGCAGGTAAGTTCCGTCTGCCCGGTGCCGTTCGCCGCGTCCAACCAACTGCGCGACAGCCGGGCCGCTTCCCAGATCGACTCGTCCACGGCGACCAGTCAACCCGACCACCCCACCGGCCCGCGCAACCGGGTACGGCGGTGCAATGCCAGCCCCCGACACGTGCAGGCGTCCGACACGTGCTGACCTCCGACAAGGTGCAGGCCTCCGGCACAAGCAGGCCTCCCACGTGCGGGCCGACACGTCCCAGCCCCGACAGGCGCCGCCGACGAGAAGCCGGCCGACGAGAAGGGTCGGCAGCACCCCCGGTCGGAGCAGCGGCTGTGGACAGACCCCGGGTCACCCGTCCAGGCGTACGGCCTGGTCTGATCGGCCAGACAGCCGTGCTTGACCGGCCGATCAGCGCAGCCATTGACACTGGTCTAAGGCGGTCCTAGGTTCAGGGCGCTACCGGCCCGTAGGCAACCGTCCCGCCTCGTCGCCCCCGGGCGACATCCGTCCGATGGGGAGCATCGATGCTGTCCGTACCCGTTCGTACCCTCCGCCGTCTGCTCGCCGCCACCGCGACGTTGACCCTTGCGGTCGGGCTGGTCGGCGCGGCGCCGGCCGGCGCCACCGGTCGCGACCCGAGGGGCGGCCAGCCGCTGCCCGGGTACACCATCGAGAATCCGCCCCTGGCTCCGCTGGTGGTGGGCGGCAAGCCGACGACGGTACGCCAGGGCGTGCACCGCCACGCCGGGTACATCATCGAGGTTCCGGCCCGGTGGAACGGTGACCTGGTGTTGTGGGCGCACGGCTACCGCGGCCAGGGCACGGTGCTTTCGCCGGAGGCGCCGGGCTTCGGATTGCGGCAGCGTCTGCTGGAGCAGGGGTACGCGTGGGCGTCGTCCTCGTACGACCGCAACGGCTTCGACATCCGTTCCGGGGTGCTGGGCACCAAGGATCTCGCCGACCACTTCGGGCGGACGGTCCGGCGGCCCCATCACACCTATCTCGCGGGGGTATCGATGGGTGGGTACGTCATCGGTCGTTCGCTGGAGCAGTATCCCGGCTACTACGACGGGGCGCTGCCGATGTGCGGGGTGCTCGGCGATCAGACCCTGCTCGACTTCTACCTGGACTACAACCTGGTCGCGCAGGCCCTCGGCGGGGTGCCGGCCTATCCCACGCCGGACGACTACCTGACCAACGCGGTGCCCCGCATCCAGGTGGCGCTCGGCCTGGCCGGGCTGACCCCCACGGGGCCGGACACCACCACCGACCGGGGCAAGCAGTTGCGGGCGATCACGGTGAACCGTTCGGGCGGGCCGCGGCCGGGTGCCGACGCGGCGTTCGCGGTGTGGAAGGACTTCCTCTTCTCGATCAGCGTGACCAGCGGCGGTGTCACCCCCGGGCAGCGGCCTGGTCAACTCTCCACCAATCTGTTCACCCGCTACACCCCGAACAGCCCGGTCAACGTCAACGCCACCGTGCAACGGGTCGCCCCGGAGAACGTCGTGCAGCGGCTCCTGCCGACGCTGACCGAGGTGCCACAGATCGCCGGTCGACCCACCGCGCCGGTGCTCAGCCTGCACGGCCTCGGTGACCTGTTCGTGCCGTTCAGCATGGAGCAGGCGTACGCCACCGACGTGGCGCGGCACGGTCGCAGCAAGCTGGTGGTCCAGCGGGCCATCCGGGCCACGCAGCACTGCGAGTTCACCCCGGCCGAGGCCGGCGCCGCCTGGGACGATCTGGTGTCCTGGGTACGCACCGGCAAGCGCCCGGCCGGCGACACCGTGACGGACCCGGCGGTGGTGGCCCGACCCGACTACGGCTGCCGGTTCAGCGACCGGGCCGCGTACGCCGCCGGCGTCGGCACCCGCCGCCTCTACGCCGCCTGCTGAGGTACCCGGACACGACGACACCGGCCGGCCCCCTGATCGAGGGCCGGCCGGTGGTCGGATGTGCGGGTGTCACCAGAGCTGCTGGACGACGTCCGCCGCCTGCTCCTCCCACTGCGCGTACGCGTACGGGAAGGCGGAGACCTGGACGGTCTGCGCGGCGGCGGTCAGCGGCAGATCCTCCCAGCCGCCCACGTTCTTCAGCGCGCTGAAGAACGCCGTGGCGGAGTACTCCGGGTCGGTGATCTGCTCGGGCGTACCCCAACCGGACGACGGGCGCTGCTGGAACAGGCCCTGCGAATCGTGGTCGTTGTACGCGCCGAGGTGGCCGAGGTTGTAGAGCTTCGACTCCTGCAGCGACGTGGCGACGCCGATCACCGCGCCACGGTCGCCGACGCCGGTCTTCTTGGCCACGTCGACGATTGCCCGCGCGTTGTCGAGCTGTGCGTCGTCGAGCGGGATGCGCGACTGGGCACCTTCGATGCCGTGCGGGATCAGTTCGGCGCGGCTCGGCTTGCCGGCCGGCGGCTTGCCGGTGGCGGAGCCGGTGGTCAGGCCGGACTCGACGGGCTGCTCCTCCTGACGTGCGGAGGTGGCGGCGTTGCCGGTGGCGAGGTCGATGGCGGCGACAGCGCCCTCGTGCGGCCCGGAGGTGACCGGGGCCGCGGCGGCAGTCGGTGCGAGCGCCAGGCCGCCGAGGGCGGCAACACCCACAACGCTCAGCGCGGTCTTGCGGTACGAATCCTTAGCGATGGCGGGGAGCCATCGAGTGAAGTCGACCTTCACGATGGTTGCCCTTTCGATCGTGCGGAGCGCTCCGGGGTGAACACTCCTCGGGAGATGACCGCGGAAAGGGTTTCGGCTCCGGCGGTACGGGGGACACAACCGGGTTCAGGTGTCGGGCATTCCGGAAATGCCGGTGCTCCGCCAAGGTGCGGTCCCGGTCACCCCCGGGAATCGGACAGTCGGCTCAGCCGGGCCGTCGGATCGACGCGTTTCCGCGCGGCGGACGGGCGTTGATCCACTCCATGTCGGCGATCTGGCGGTGTCGCGGCGCCCGGATGTCCCCGTATCCGGGGATGTGGAGTCGATCTCCCACCGACCCGAGCGAGCCGGCCCGGAACTGGACAATCGGGATGATCCGCCGTTACGTGACGTGCGGTGTGCCGTACCGGACGAGGACGTGCCAGAGCTGTTTGAGGTGCTGCAGGGTCTCCGCGGCCGAGCCCCGGTCCGCCCAGCGGGCCGGCTCGGTGGCCACCGACACCGCGCCCCGACCGATCAGGGCCGCGTCCACCGGATCACCCGGTCGGGCGAACTCCTGGTGCAGACGCTCGGCCAGCACCGGGATCGCTGGGCCCCGGAAATCCGGGTCGACCCGGTCGACCGCCAGCGCGAAGCCGGGGTGCCACCGCAGCGGGAAACCGTAGCGCTGAGCGACCAACGCCAGCGTCGCGCCGGTCTCGGTGCCGGCGAAGGACGGATCCACCACCAGTTCCTCGACGTCCTGTGCGAGGTCGAGGACGCCGTGGATCTGGGCCTCCACGTAGTCGTCCAGCGCGCGACCGGCGGTGGGCGCAGTGGTCGGCCCGGCGAGCAATGTCCGGACCAGGGTGGCGACGTCCATGCCGCTGCGCCCCAGGCATTCACCGGCGGCGGCGGTGCCGGTGAGGAGCCCGGCGAGCACCGCCTCGAAGGCATCGCCGGTGCCCACCGTACGCGGGCCGAGGTGGCTGTCGCCGAGGCAGAAGGTCGCCCGGGTCAGCACCTCCGGGCGCAGCCGCAGATGACAGGAGCCGAAACGGGGGCAGGCGCCGTCCGCGTGGTTGAGCAGGTTGATTCCGCCGTACGTGGGTCGCTGCTCCCGTGTCACCTCCGGCCGCTGGTACGCGCCGCCGAACATCCGTTGCTCCCAGCGGTCCCTATCGCCGCCGGGGTACGCGGTGAGCCCGCCGTTGGAGATCCCGGTGACGAACTGACTGCGGTACGCCCCGTCGTCGGCCAGTGCGGCGGCCACGGTCCGCCCGTCGACGCACAAACGGTCGGGGTGGAAGTTGACGGTGAGCCGGCCGAACCGGAGGACCTCGGTCAGCAACTGCTCCGGCCGGTGACCGACGCCAGCGATGGCGAGTTCCCGGGCAATGGCTGCGAGGGCGGCGGGACGCTCGGCCACGGCGAGCGACCGCACGTACGCCAGCGCCGCCATCTGCGCCGTGGGGAGAGCCTCGGCGCGCAGCCCGCCCGGCTCAGCGGTCGCCGTCACGTCCGAAGCCGTCCGTCCCGGCCCGCTCGTCGGGCGTACGCAACTCCTCGAAGACGGTGATCTGCAGGTCGGCGGGAGCGTCGAGGCGGGAGTTGAGGGACTGCCACGGCGTGGGCGTGGGGGGCGCGATCTCGCTCGCCCCGGCGGCGACCAGTCGGGCGGTGGTCGCCTGGGCGTCGTCCACCTCGAAGGCCACCCGGATGCGGGGCGCGACCTGTCGACCCACCTCCACCTCGTCGATCATGCGTTTCTGCGCCGGGTTGGCGATCTCCAGGGTGGCGCGTCCGGCATCCAGAATCATCACTTCCGCGTCCCCGTCGCCGCTGAACGCCGCCTCCTCGGGCAGGCCGAGCGCATCGCGGTAGAACGCGACGGCAGCCTCGTAGTCGGCGGCCTCCACCACGAGGCGCAGCTGACGGACAACGGGTACGGGCGAGTCGGCAACCATGGGCGGGATCCTAGCGTCGCGGCGGGACTAGGTTGAAAGCGTCCAGAGGGGAGCGCCCGTGGTGGAGGAAGCCAGCGGTGACTCGTACCTGCTGCACCCGGTCGGCCGGGTCGCCTCGCCGCTGACGGACGTGGCGGACGCGCCACGCCAGGGCGACGAGGGCGCGCCGACGGCCTGGCTGGTCTTCGACCCGCGGGTCGGCCGGGCCCTGCGCGACCTGCGGGTGGGCGCGGAGCTGCTGGTGCTGACCTGGTTGGACCGCGCCCGGCGCGATGTGCTGGCGGTGCACCCGCGCGGCGACGAGAGCCGGCCGGAAACAGGAGTGTTCAGCACCCGCTCCCCGCACCGGCCCAATCCGATCGGGCTGCACCGGGTGCGGGTCCTGGCGGTGGACGGGCTGCGCGTCGAGGTGGCCGACCTGGAAGCCCTCGACGGCACCCCGGTCCTGGACATCAAGCCGCTGCTGGGCGCGGCCGACGAACGCTGAGCCGTCGACCGCGCGCGAGCCGGCAGGGTTCAGTGGCCCCTCGCCAGCCACTCTTCCAGGTGCGGGGCCTCCGCCCCGATCGTGGTGTCGTCGCCGTGCCCGGTGTGCACGATCGTCTCCGCCGGCAGAGTGAGCAGGCGGGTACGGATCGACCTGACGATGGTGTCGAAGTCGCTGTACGAGCGGCCGGTCGCACCCGGACCGCCGGCGAAGAGCGTGTCGCCGGTGAACACCACGCTCAGGTCCGGGGCGTGGAAGCTGCACGCGCCGGGGCTGTGCCCGGGGGTGTGCAGCACCCGCAGCGTGGTGCCGGCCACCTCGATGCTCTGCCCGTCGTGCAGCTCGCCATGCGGCGGCAGGTGCGGGTGGACCATGTCCCAGAGGACCCGGTCGGCGGCGTGCAGCAGCACGGGCGCGCCGGTGGCCTCGGCCAGCTCGGGTGCCACCCGGACGTGGTCGTCGTGGGCGTGGGTCGCCAGGATCGCCTTGACCTGTCGGTCGCCCACCAGGGCGAGGATCGCGGCCACGTCGTGCGGGGCGTCCAGGACGACACACTCGCTGTCGTCGCCGATCACCCAGACGTTGTTGTCCACGTCGAACGTCTGCCCGTCCAGGGAGAACGTGCCGGCGGTGACAGCGCGGTCGACCCGGGCGGTCACGGGAACACCACCACCGAACGGAGCACGTCGCCGTGGTGCATCCGGTCGAACGCGTTCTCGACCTGGTCGAGGGCGATCTCCTCGGTGACGAACGCGTCCAGGTCGAGCCGGCCCTGCAGGTACAGCTCGGTGAGCATCGGGAAGTCCCGGCTGGGCAGGCAGTCGCCGTACCAGCTGGACTTGAGGGCGCCACCGCGCCCGAAGACGTCCAGCAGCGGCAGCTCGATCTGCATCTGCGGGGTCGGCACGCCGACCAGCACCACCGTGCCGGCCAGGTCGCGGGCGTAGAACGCCTGCTTCCAGGTCTCCGGTCGACCCACCGCGTCGATCACCACGTCGGCGCCGAAGCCACCGGTGGCGGCACGGATCGCCTCGACCGGGTCGGTCTCGGAGGCGTTCACGGTGTGCGTGGCGCCGAACTTGCGGGCCCACTCCAACTTACGGCTGTCGGTGTCCACCGCGACGATCGTCGTGGCGCCGGCCAGTGCCGCACCGGCGACCGCCGCGTCTCCGACGCCGCCGCAGCCGATCACCGCGACCGAGTCGCCGCGGGTGACGTTGCCGGTGTTCATGGCCGCGCCCAGCCCGGCCATCACGCCACAGCCGAGCAGCCCCACGGCGGCCGGTCGGGCGGCCGGGTCCACCTTCGTGCACTGGCCGGCGTGCACCAGGGTCTTTTCGGCGAACGCGCCGATGCCCAGCGCCGGAGCGAGCTCGGTGCCGTCGGTCAGGGTCATCCGCTGGGTGGCGTTGTGGGTGTTGAAGCAGTACCAGGGGCGACCTCGGCGGCAGGCGCGGCAGACCCCGCAGACCGCACGCCAGTTGAGCACCACGAAGTCACCCGGGGCCACGTCGGTGACGCCCTCACCGACCTGCTCGACGATGCCCGCCGCCTCGTGGCCGAGCAGGAACGGGTAGTCGTCGTTGATGCCGCCCTCGCGGTAGTGCAGGTCGGTGTGGCAGACGCCGCAGGACTGGATCCGGACAATCGCCTCACCAGGCCCGGGATCGGGCACCACGATGGTGGTGACCTCGACCGGCGCGCCCTTGCTGCGGGAGATGACTCCCCGGACTTCCTGGCTCACTTCGCCTCCTGCTGGTGGTCTGCGGCGGGGTCCGGTGCCGGGCAGGCGGGTGTGCCACGGGCTCGGCGGTGGGCCCCTGGCGAACCTACCGCGACCACCACGGCCGGCCCAGCCCACCCGGCGGTTATCGCGCCCCGCGTCGGGTACGCGGGCCGCATTCGACCACGGCCATCGGGAGTGACCATGAAGCTCGCGCACCTGCCGCTGAGGCTCAGCATCGGCGCGTACTTTCTCAACTCGGGTCTGGGCAAGCGGAATCTGGAGGGCGCCGCCGCGGAGGGCATGCACGGCATGGCGGTCGCCGCCATGCCGCAGTTCGGCCAACTGGAGCCGGCACGCTTCGCCAAGCTGTTGTCGTACTCGGAGATCGCGCTGGGGGCCGCGCTGCTCGCGCCGTTCGTCCCGGCGCCCCTGGTCGGGCTCGGTCTGACCGCGTTCGGCGCGGGCCTGGTGCAGCTGTACCTGAAGACGCCGGGGATGCGGGAGCCCGGTAGCGTACGCCCCACGCAGCAGGGCTCGGGGCTCGCCAAGGACGTCTGGCTGGTCGGGGCCGGGCTGACGCTGGTGTTGGAGGGGCTGACCCACGGTCGTCGGCACGGCTGACCCGGCGGGCGGCCTGAGGAGCTGCGTTGACGCAACGTCGTTCGGTGCGGCCGTTCTACCGGCCGATGAGGCCCCGTCGCCGCGACGAGCCGCACCGCGCGGCCACCCCGCTGGAACTCTTCTTCGACCTCTGTTTCGTGGTGGCGGTGGCGCAGGCGGCCAGCAGCCTGCACCACGACGTCGCCGAGGGCCACCTCGGCCACGCGGCGACCAGCTACGTCATGGTGTTCTTCGCGATCTGGTGGTCGTGGATGAACTTCACCTGGTTCGCCTCGGCCTACGACACCGACGACGACGTCTACCGGATCACCACCCTGGTGCAGATCTCGGGAGCGTTGATCCTGGCGGCCGGGGTGCCGCGCGCCTTCGCCGACGGCGATTTCACCGTCATCACCTACGGGTACGTGGTGATGCGTCTGGCTGCCGTCGTCCAGTGGAGCCGAGCAGCCGCCGGCGACCCGACGCACCGTGCGGCGGCGCGCCGCTACGCGATCGGCGTGACCGTCGTGCAGCTCGGCTGGCTGCTGCGGCTGTTGCTGCCCGCCGAGTGGGGTGTCGCGTCGTTCGTGCTGCTGGGGCTGGCCGACCTGCTGGTGCCGGCGGTGGCCGAACGCCCTGGCATGACCCCGTGGCACCCCCGGCACATCGCCGAGCGGTACGGGTTGTTCACCCTGATCGTGCTCGGCGAGACGGTCCTGGCCATCTCGGTCGCGATCCAGACCGGGCTCGACGCCGGGGAGCACGGCCTCTGGTCACTCGCGGCGGCCGGCGCGATCATCGTGTTCGCGCTCTGGTGGCTCTACTTCGACCGGCCGAACGAGGCGCCCGACCGGCTGCCGTACTCCCTGATCTGGGGCTACGGCCACTACCTGATCTTCGCCGCGGTCGCCGCGGTCGGCGCTGGCCTGGGCGTGTCGGTGGACCTCAGGCGGCACCTCGCGCACGTCTCCGGCATCACCGCCGGGTACGCGGTGGCCGTCCCGATCGCCGTCTTCCTGCTCGCGGTCTGGGTGCTGCACGTACGCCAGCAGCAGCACGGCGCGGTGGTCGTGGCCTTCCCGGTCGTCGCGCTGCTGGCGCTGCTCGCGCCGCTCGGCCCGGCCCCGGTCTACGTGCTCGCGGCGCTGTTGGTCGCCCTCGTGGTGGTGACCGGGATGTTGCGCCGCCGCGACGTCGGGCCGAGCGCGACGGCGGCTCGGGCCGACCCGGCCTGACTACGCGCCGCGCGGAGAGAAGTGACCGGGTGGCCGGTCACGCCACCTCACGGGCGGGATCGGCGGCGTCGGCGGCGGGGCGTTGCGCGGGCACGCCTGGGGCGGGCGACGCCGGGCGGGCGACGCCCCGGTTGAGGCCGGTGACGAGCAGTCGGTTGTACGAGGCCGGCAGGACCCGGGCCAGCAGATCGGGCACCTTCGCGGACCAGCCGATCAGCACCCGGCCCCGACGCCGCTCGACGCCGCGCAGGATCACCTCGGCGGCCCGTTCCGGCGCGATGGTGAGCAGCTTCTCGAACTGCGCCCGACCGGCGGTGTACTCCTCGATCGACACGCCGCTGCCGATCCTGGCGTTCTCGGTGATGCGGGTGCGGATCCCGCCGGGGTGCACCGAGGTCACCCCGATGCCGTCGTCGACCAGCTCGTGTCGCAGCGCCTCGGTGAGGCCGCGTACGGCGAACTTGCTCGCCGAGTAGGCGGTCTGCCCGGCCGGGGCGATCAGCCCGAACAGGCTGGAGACGTTGACCAGATGCGCACCCGGCTCTGCCTGGAGAGCGGGCAGCAGCGCGTGGGTCAGCTGCGCCACGGCCCGGAAGTTGATGTCGATCACCCAGCTGAACTCGTCGAACGTCACCTGGTCGAACCGACCGCCGAGGCCGACACCGGCGTTGTTCACCAGCAGCCGGATGCGCGGGTGCCGCTGGCCGATCTCCACGGCCACCCGGGCGGTGCCCGCCGCGTCGGCGAGGTCCACCACGTGGGTGTGCACCTGACAGTCTGGGTGGTCGGCGCGGATGGCGGCGACGACCCCGTCCAGCCGCTCGGCGTCGCGGTCCAGCAGGACCAGGTTGCTGCCCCGGCTGGCCAGCGCGTGCGCCAGCGCCGCACCGATGCCACTGGCCGCGCCGGTGACCACAGCCGTAGCGCCGACGAAGTCGAACCTCTGCACGATCGATGCTCCTCTCCTCGCGGTTACCGACGATCGAATGAGACGGAACGCTGAGGGCTGGCGGACGCGGCCACCTCGCCGGCGCGGGAGAACCGCACGCCCTCGTCGTTGAGCCGGCCGTGCCGCATCAGCAGCACGTCGCGGGGGTAGTTCTGGTGCAGCCGCCACGGGGCTCTCGCACCCTGCTTGGGCAGCGCGTCGACGGCACGAAGCACGTAGCCGGAACGCAGGTCGATGAGCGGCACCCGCTCGTCGTCGGGCGGCGGGAGCGGGGTGACGACCTGCTGGCCGGTGCGGTCCAGGTGGCACAGCAGCCGGCAGACGTAACCGGCGACCAGGTCGGCCTTGAGCGTCCACGAGGCGTTGGTGTAGCCGATGGTCAGGGCGAAGTTCGGCACGCCGGAGAGCATCATGCCCTTGTAGGCGACGGTGCTCGCGAGGTCGACGTCGGTGCCGTCCACGCGCAGCGTCAGGCCACCGAGGGCGAGCAGGTTGAGCCCGGTCGCGGTGACCACGATGTCGGCGGGCAACTCGTCGCCGGAGGTCAGTCGGACACCGTGCGCGGTGAACGTGTCGACGGTGTCGGTGACCACCGACGCGGTGCCCTGTTGCACGGCCGTGAACAGGTCACCGTCGGGTGCCACGCAGAGCCGCTGGTCCCACGGGTCGTAGCGGGGCGAGAAGTGCCGGTCGACGTCGTACCCCACCGGGAGTCGGCCACTCGCGGCCCGGCGCAGCATCCGCTTCACCAGGTTGGGCGCACGTCGGCTGAGCTGGAAGTTGACGGTGGACAGCAGCACGTTCTTCCAGCGCACCACCGGATACGCGGCCTTCGCCGGCAGCCAGCGCCGCAGCGCGTCGGCCAGGCGGTCGCGCGAGGGCAACGCCATGACGTACGTGGGTGAGCGCTGGAGCATCGTCACGTGGGCGGCCCGCTGCGCCATGGCCGGCACCAGGGTGACCGCGGTGGCGCCGCTGCCGATCACCACCACCCGCTTGCCGGTGTGGTCGAGGTCGTCGGGCCAGTGCTGCGGGTGCACCAGCCGCCCGGCGTACGCCTCGACACCCGGCAGGGGCGGGGTGTAGCCCTCGTCGTAGCGGTAGTAACCAGAGCACGCGAAGAGGAACGAGCAGGTCAGCACCACGGTCTCGGCGGTGTCGGTGCGCTGGGTGTGCACCGTCCAGCGGGCGCTGTCGCTGTGCCACTCGGCGTGCAGCACCCGGTGGCGGAAGCGGATGTGCGGCTGTACGTCGTACTCGCGGGCGGTTTCCCGCACGTACTCCCGGATGGCCGCGCCGTCGGCGATGGCCTTCGGGTCGGTCCACGGCTTGAAGGAGTAGCCGAGGGTGAACATGTCCGAGTCGGACCGGATGCCCGGGTAGCGGAACAGGTCCCAGGTGCCGCCGATGGCGTCGCGCGCCTCCAGCACCGCGAACGTCTTGTCCGGGCAGTCACGGCGCACATGGCAGGCAGCGCCGATGCCGGACAGGCCAGCACCGATGATGAGCACGTCGACGTGGTCGGAGGCCATCGGCGTTCCTCCATCCGGGGCGGTGGACGGACACTAACACCGCGACCGGATGGCCGGAAGCTACCGCGAGATCACTTCGCCGCCGTCGAGCTGGTCGGATGCTCGGATGCTCGGGTGAAGATCATGATCCAGTTGGTTTCCCAGGTCTGCTCGCCGTCGGTGGAGAACGCCTGCTCCCAGCGGGCGGTGGTCGCGCTGATGTCCGACCAGATGAACCGGCACCGAACCGGTCGCCCCTCGTGCTGGTCGTCCGCGTAGAAGCGGCCCACCCCGTCGACGAAGCGGCCCACCATCGGCGGCTGCTCCAGCACCCCGCTGTCGCTGTTCATCCAGTAGATCGACCACTCCTGCCGGGCCGGGTCGAAGATCCTGATCGTGGCACCGGCGGAACCCTTGGTCGGGAAGGTGATCTCGTCGAAGTGGCCGCCGCCGGCGAAGAAGCCGTGCGCGACCGACACCCCCGGAAACTCCTCCCACTCGTCGGAGCCGACCAGCCGCTTGCGCAGCCGCCGGTTCACGACGTTCCAGGTGCCCTTGAAAAAGTCGAAGTCGCCCATCAGTGGCCCACCGGACCTTCCGCTCGCGTGTCGCGCAGGTAACCGGCCAGGTCGGGGTGCTCCGGCACCAGCAGGTGCCGCACCCAGGCGGCCCGCTCGTGCTCCAGCACCGCCAACTCCCAGACACAGCCCACAGCGGGCCGGCGCAGTGCGACGAAGTGTGCCGGATCATCGTCGGGGCAGTCCAGTGCCGGCTGCCCGGCCACCGCCACGCGCACCTCCAGCGCGTTGTCCCACACCCAGGTGTACGCCAGCAGGTAGGCGCCGGTGTCCGCGCCCCGGTGCAGCACCACCCATCCGGCGGCCGGGGTGCCGTCGTCGGCGACGTCGGCCAGCAGCGCGGGCAGCAGGTCGTACGCCGCCTTCTCCACCTCCGGTTCGATCGGCCGATCCGGCTGGTCGATGTGGTAGCGCTTGAGCTGTCGACCGTCCACCATGATCGGTCCCGGCGTTCTCAGATCCTTGTCGCGAAAAGGCATGCCGGGACGGTACGACCGGTCCCCTGACAGCTAATGTCAGTGAAGTGCGGGCCAGTCGACTTCTCTCCGTCCTGCTGTTGCTCCAGTCGCACGGTCGGCTGACCGCCGCGCAGCTCGCCGAGCGGTTGGCCGTGTCCCCCCGCACCATCTATCGGGACGTGGACTCGCTGCACGCCGCCGGCATCCCGCTGTACGGAGAGGCCGGGCACGCCGGCGGCTACCAACTGGTCGACGGCTGGCGGACCCGACTGACCGGGCTGACCGCCGAGGAGGCCGACCGGCTCTTCCTGGCCGGGCTGCCCGGCCCCGCCGACGAGCTGGGTTACGGCGACGTGGTGGCCGCGCTGCAACTCAAGCTGCAGGCCGCGCTCCCCGCACCGCTGCGAGATCGGGCGACCCAGCTCCAGCAACGCTTCCACCTGGACACACCCGGCTGGTACGCGGACGGCGACGCCTCCCCCGAGTTGGCCCGGACGGCCGAGGCGGTCTGGCGGCAGCACCGCATCGAGGTGCGCTACCGCAGCTGGAGCGGCGAGGTGACCCGGGTGCTGGAGCCGTACGGCCTGGTGCTCAAGGGTGGCCGGTGGTACGTGGTGGCCGACCAGCCTGGCCGGGGCGCGCCGGCGACCTACCGGGTCAACCAGATCCTCGCGCTGACCCCGCTGACGCAGGAGTTCGACCGACCCGCCGACTTCGACCTGCCGGCCTGGTGGCGGGCGCACGTGGTCCAGTTCCGGGCTCGTCTGCACCGCGACGAGGCCACCGTTCGACTCTCCCCCGGCGGGCGGGAGCGGCTGCGGGAGATCGCCAGCGATCCGGTGGTGACCGCGGTGGACGCCAGTGCCGGGCCGCCGGACGCGCGGGGCTGGGTGACCGCGGTGCTGCCGATCGAGTCGCTCACCCATGCCCATGGTGATCTGCTGCGCCTCGGCGCCGACGTCGAGGTGCTGACTCCCGTCGCACTGCGCGACCGCCTGGCCGCCACGGCGGCCGGCCTCGCCGCGCTCTACGCCCCAGGCTGAGCCACTCCTGCCTCGCCACAGTGGAGGTCGGAGGGACATCGATTGTGGGCGTGGTGTGCCACCCTGGGACGGTCACCAGCAGGCACCGGAGGTGAGGGTCACGCTACGGCTACGCGCACTGGTCGCCGTCCCCGGCACCGGGCCGGTGACCCTCGACGTTCCCGCCGGCACACTCGCCGCCCTGGTGGCGCCGCCCCGCTTCGGCACCGCGGTCGCCCGGGTGCTGGCCGGGCTCGCCGCCCCGGTGACCGGGCGCATCCTGGTCGGTGACCGGGACGTCACCGCCCTGCCGCCGCCGCGCCGGCAGATCGGCTACGTGCCCGCCGGTGGCGCTCTGCTCCCCCAACTCACCGTGCGCCGCAACATCGAGTACGGCCAGCGCAAGCGCGAACGGGTGCACGAGGTGGCCGACGACTGGACGACCACGGTGGTCGACCGGCTCGAGTTGGTGCTCTCCCTCACCCTGCTACCGCACCAGATCTCCGCCGCCCAGCGGTTCCGGGTGGCGCTGGCCCGGGCGGCGGCCTGCCTGCCCGAGGTGCTCGTGGTCGACCTGCCGGCCGGTTCGGCGGGTGACAGCCGCCTCGGTGACCTGCTGCCTCGGCTCTCCCCACCGGACGCCCCCGGGGTGGCGGTGCTGGTCTGCACCGCCGATCCGGGCACCCTGGTCGAGATTCCGCTGCGACACGAGCTGGTCACCGAGCCGAGCGAGGCGACCCGATGACGACGAGCGCCCGACCGAGTCGGCGTACTTTGCTGCGCGCCGCCGCCGCGGGCGTCACCGCCCTGGCCGCCGGCTGCTCCGGCGGGACCCGGTCGGTGCAGGTCGTGGTGGTCTGGAGCACCAGCGAGTTGGACCGGTTCCGCCAGGTCGTCGCCGGCTACCCCGCCCCGGTGCAGGTGGTCAGCGCCGGCAACGACATCGACGCGTTCCTGCGGGCTCGGCACCTCGCCGGCACCAGCCCGGACGTGGCGATCCTGCCCCGCCCCGGCCTGGTCACCGAGTACGCCCAGCGGGGTTGGCTGAGCCCGGTGCGCCCGTCCGCCGAGTACGCCGTGCCCGACGAGCTGAGCAAGCTGCTGACCACCGAGGGCCAGCGCTACGGCGTCTGGGTGAAGGCGGCCCACAAGTCGCTGGTCTGGCACCTGCCGTCCAAGCTGCCCAACCCACCGACCAGCTGGGACGAGCTGGTCGAACGGACCCGGGAGCTCGGCGCGCTCGCTCGGCGCGACGGCGGCCCGGCGCCCCTCGCCCTCGGTGCGGCGGACGGCTGGGTGCTCACCGACTGGTTCGAGAACGTCCTGGCCGACGTGGCACCCGAGGGCTACACCACCCTCGCCAGGCCGGACGCGGACTGGCAGAGCAAACCGGTGCGCGATGCCCTGGACCGGCTCGCCGGGCTCTGGAGCGTCGACGGAGCGTTCCTCGGCGGCGGCCGTCGCGCCCTGCTCACCCAGTACGAGGAGTCGGTGATCCAGGTGGTGCACGCTCGACGGGCGGTGATGCTCGTCGGGGCGGACTTCACCGCTGACGTCGTCGGCCCGTTCCAGCGCGGCCCGGAGGTACCGGCCACGTTCCGGTTCCCGGGCGCCCAACCGGGCGGCGGCCCACTGATCGTCGGCGGGGACGCGGCCGTGGCGTTCACCGACGCCCGGGGCGGGGTCGAGCTGGTCGAATGGCTGACCAAGGCCGACTCGTTCCGGCCCTGGCTGCGCGCCGGCGGCTACCTCTCGCCCAACACCAACGTCTCGATCAACAGCTACACCGACAGCGTGGGCCAGCGTCTCGCCGAGGAGATGCGGGCTCCCGGCACGCTGCGTTTTGATCTCTCCGACCAGTTGCCCGGCGCGTTCACCGGCTCCGACGGCGTCGGCATCTGGCGGATCATGCAGGGCTTCTTCGCCGACGTCACCGACGGGGTCCGCGCCGGCGAGGCGATCCGCCGCGCCACCGGTCAGCTCGCCGCGGCGGCCCGCAGCGCGAGTGGCGGCCGATGAGCCGGGTCCAGGTCCTCGGCGAGCTGGCGGTGCTCGACGACGTCGGGCCTCCCCGGCGGGGCCGGGCCTATCCGGCGGCGGGGGCGACCTCGGCGCTGCTGCTGCCGGCTGCGGTGCTGCTCGGCGGGCTGGTGCTGTGGCCGGTACTCCGGACCATCCACGCCAGCGTCACCACCGACGGCCGCTGGGTCGGCGCCACGCACTTCCGGACCGCGCTCGACGCACCGGACACCGGCGCGGTGGTGGGCCGGACGGTCCTCTGGGCGTTGCTGGTGCCGGCGGTGGTGACGGCACTCGGTTATCTGCTCGCCGCCGCGTCCCGCCGCTCCCAGGAGGGCGGGCTGGTCCGATTGATCCTCCTGGTGCCGGTGGCGCTGCCGTTGGTCGTCACCGGGGTCACCTTCCGGCTGATGTACGACCCTGATCCGAGCCGTGGGCTGGCCACCCTGGTCGCGGCCCGGCTGACCGGCAGCTCGGCCGACGACGCGCCACAGCTGCTCGGGCCCGGGCTGGTCACCGTCGCGTTGATGTCGGCGTTCGTCTGGGCCTGGGTGGGATTGGCCGTGCTGGTCTTCCGGTCGGCGCTGGACGCGGTGCCGCCGAGTCTCGCCGACGCGGTCCGCGCCTACGGCGGCGGGCGCCGGCACGTGCTGTGGGATGCGCAGTGGCGGCCACTGCTGCTGCGAACGACCGCCGTGGTCTTCGCGTTGGTGGCGGTCGGCACCAGCCGCACGTTCGACCTCATCCTGGTGATGACCCCCGGCTCGGTCCGCGACGAGGCCTCCGTGCTCGCGCTGCGGATCTGGCAGACGTCAGGCGGCACCACCACCGGCGAGGGCGCCGCGCTCGGCGTGGTGTGGCTGGTGGCGGTCTTCGGCGGGATCATGGTGGCCGCGCTCTTCGTCCGGCAGTCCTGGCCGCCGCCGCGCCCCGAGGCAGCCCCGGAGCCCGGTCCCGTCGCCCCTCCCCGACGGCTGTTCCGGCTGCTCGCGGCCGGTGCCGCAATCGCGTGGCTGGTGCCGCTGGCGGTATTGGTCGCCACGTCGGCACATGGAAGGGTGGACGCCGCCGCGCACGGCTGGTGGTCGGCACCGCCGGATGTCGAGTCCTACCGCGACATGGTCACCGGCACCGAGCTGTGGCGGACGCTGGGCTTCACGCTGCTCCTGGCCACCGCGGTGACCGCCACGGTGCTGGTGATCGCGCTGCTGGCCGCGTACCCGCTGGCTTGGTTGACCGGGCCGGCCGCGCAGGCCACCGGGCTGCTGCTGCTGGCGGCCAGCGTCGTACCGGTCCAGGTCATCGCCGGGCCGGTCAACGAGGTGCTGGGCCTGGTGCTCTCCTCCGGTACGGCCCAGGGCCTGGCCCTGGTGCACGTCGCGTTGGGCGTGCCGTTCGCGGTGCTGGTGCTGCGCAACGCGTTCGCCGACCTGCCCGTCGAGCAGGTGCGAGACGCCCGGCTGGGCGGGCGCCGGTGGTGGCACACCCTGCGCCGGTTGGCCCGGCACAACCTGTCCGCGGTGGTGGCGGTCTCCGTGTTGGAGTTCGTTCAGGTCTGGAACGACCTGGTGGTGGGCCGGCTGTTCAGCGGGCCGGAGGCGTCGCCGCTCGGGCCGTTTTTGGCCGAGCAGACCCGCAGCTTCGTGAGCAACAGTGGCGCGCTGGCCGCCAGCTCGGTGCTCGCCTCCGTGCTGCCGGTGGTGCTCGTCGTGCTCTCACGGCGGCACCTGGTCGCCGGGCTCGTCTCCGGGGGCGTCCGGTGACCGGGCCGGGCCGCGCCAGCCGCAGCCCGCGCTGGCCGGCGCTGGTCGGGATCGGCGGATTGGTGGGCGGCGTCCTCGCCAACCTGGCCAGCAACCTGGCCAGCAACCTGCTCTCCGAGCTGGCGGCGAGCGTGCTCGGGCCGGCGAGCATCGCCCTTGCCGTCGTCGGCGGCCTCGGCTTCGTCGGCTACGTGGTGTACGAGGTGCGCCGCCGCCGGGCCGGCCGGGAGGTCGACCCCGAACCAACGGATGTGCTCACCACGCCGACCACCGGGGCGCCGACCCTGCCCTACACGGCCGAGTTCACCGGTCGCGGTGAGCACGTCGAGGCGGTCCTCGGGCTGCTCGCCCGGGAGCACGCGGTGGCGGTCCTGGGCCGGCGCGCGGTGGGCACCTCCGCCTGCGCCGTGCAGGCCGCCAACCGGTGCCGGGAGGACTTCCCGGACGGGCAGTACTACCTGGACCTGCGGCGGCGGGGCCGACCCCGCTCGGCCCGGCAGGTGCTCACCGCGCTGGCCCGGATCCTGGGCACCGCGCCGCCGGCGTCCGGCCGGCCGGATGCGCTCGCCGCCGCCGCCGACGCGTTGCGCGGTCAGCTCGACGGTCGCAGGATTCTGCTGGTACTCGACAACGTCGACCGGCCCGACCAGGTCCGACCGCTGTTGCCGCCCACCGCACGCACCTGCCGCCTGCTGCTCGCCGGAGGCCCGGCGCTGGTCGGCCTGGACGGTGTGGTCGCGCACTGGATCGCCGAACCGGGCACGTCCGAGGCGGTGGAGCTGTTCGCGACCGCGGGCGGGGCCGCGCCCGCCGCCCGGGTCCGCCGTGCCGACCCGCGCACCGACCCGGCGGTACGCGAGATCGTCGACCTCTGCGGGCGGCAGCCGCGTACCGTCCGCGCGCTCGGTTACCGCACCGCGCAGCACGGCTGGCGGCACTCCGACGTGCTGGACGCGCTGCGCCGCGCGGTGCAGACGCCACCGCACCAGCGGCTCGCCATCTCGCCAGCGGCCCGTCTGGTCACCGAACGGGACATCGCCTACTGGGCGTTGACCCGCCAGGCCCGACGGTTGTACAGGGTGATGTCGCTGGTCCCCGCTCCCGTGGACCGGCCGACCATCGCCGCGCTCGCCGGGCGGCACCTCGACCTGGTAACCGCGCTGCTCGACCAGTTGGCCGCCGCGGCGTTCGTGGTGGGCGCGCCCGGCGACCGGTACGAGGTCCGACCGCTGCTCGCCGGCAGTGCCCGACTGCATCTGCGGGACGCGGATCCGGCCCGGGCCCGGGTCGCCGCACAGGCCCGGTTGACGCGGCACCTGGCCCGCCGGGCGGAACGGCACGCGGCCAACCTGGCCGTGCTCGGATCCCCACCGGACCGGGAGTGGTCGCTGCCACTGGACGACGATCCGTACGCCTGGTTCGACCTGCACCAGGAGCTGCTGCTGGCGGTGGTGCGGGTCCCGGCAGGCGCGGCCGAGACCCTGCCCCGCCGGGTACGCCGGTGGTGGTTCCGGCTGGCGGTGGCACTGTGCGGATGGCTGGCGTACGTCGAGCGGCTCGACGAGTGGGAGCAGGTCTGCCGTACCGTGCTGGCCACTCCGACCGCCGACGACCGACCGGAGATCGCCGGGTGGGCGCACAACGAGCTGGGTGTTCTTCGCCGGCGCCGGCACGACCCGCAGGGCGCGGCGGCCGCGCTCACCCTCGCGGTGAACGAACGCGGGCGCGGAGGCACCGCCCAGGCTCGGTTGAACCTCGGCCTGGCCCTGCTCGATCTGGGGCAGCTCGACGACGCGGTGGAGCACCTCGAGATGTCCCGGCGGCACCGCTCCGGGGCCGACCGCGCCGGGCACGCCCTCACCGACCTGGGCCTCGGCGCGGCGCAGCTGGCCCGGGGCGAGCTGGACACCGCGCACCACCACCTGGTGCGGGCGGCGAACACCTTCCGGTCGGTGGGTGACCCGCGCGGGTACGCGGCGGCGCTGACCAACCTGGTGCTGGTTCACGCGGCGCTCGGCGAGCACCTGGACGCCGCACAGGCGTGGCGGGCCTCCCTTCGCGAGTACGAGTCGATCAACGACCCGACCAGCCGGGCGACGGCACTGCTCAACGCCGGGGCGACACTGCTGAGCAGCACTCCCGGTCAGGCGCGTACGGCGTACGAGCTGCTGGCCGAGAGCCGCCGACTGCGCGAGGAGACACGGCCCACCGCGGGGTTGGCGCGTACCCTGCTCTACCTGGGTGACGCTTCCGCCGCGCTGGGCGACCGAGCCGACGCACGGCGGCACTGGGCGGACGCGGCGGCGGTGGCCGAGGAGGTCGCCGACAATCAGGCGCTTCACGCCGCCGATGCCCGACTTGAGGACAACGCCACCGACCGCGTGACGTAGGTCGCGCAGGTTGGCCGCTGGCACGGGTCTGGGAGACTCTGTGATCGTGGATGCGCTCTCGGTACGGGGACTTAGCCGCAACTTCGGCAACCTGGTCGTGCTCGACGACGTGAGCTTCACGCTCCAGGCGGGGCGGATCGCGGTGGTGCTGGGCCCCAACGGCAGCGGCAAGACCACCCTGCTGCGCTGTGTCGTCGGCGCCGACCGGCCGGACGCGGGCGAGGTGCGGGTGCGGGGCCTCCGGGCCGACGAGACCGACCCTCAGGTGCGGGCGCTGGTGGCGGCCGCCCTGGACGACATCGACTTCTTCCCCGATTTGTCCGTGGTCGAGCACCTGGAGCTGGTCGCGTACGCCCACGGGGGCAACGCCGAGCCGGTCGAGGAGGTCCTCGCGGAGCTGGGTCTGGAGCCGGCCCGCGATCAGCTGCCGGTGACCCTGTCCAGCGGGCAGCGCCGCCGGCTGGCGTTGGCGTCGTGTTTCGTGCGGCCACGGCGGGTGCTGATCCTGGATGAGCCGGAGCAGCGGCTGGACGTGCGCGGCCGGCAGTGGCTGGCCGACCGGCTGCGCCGGGAACGAGACGCCGGCACCGCCGTGCTGCTGGCCTCTCATGACCCGGAGCTGATCGACGCGGTGGTCGACGAGCGCATCGAGATCGGCCGGTGACCGCCCCGACGGCCACGATCGCCGACGCGCCGACCGGGGTGCCCACCGCCCGGCAACTGCGTACGCACCTGCGCCGGGCCCGCAGCCGACACCACGACCACTCCCTCGGCGACGTGCTGGGCGATGCGTACGTCATGGTCCTGTTCGTGGGCATGTACGGCTGGTTCGCGATCAGCGCCAGCCGAGACCTGCTGGATTCCCCCACGGTGGGGCAGGCCGAGCCGGGTGTGCGGTGGTGGTTGGCGGTGGCCGCGCTGCTGGCCGGTGCCGGGCTCGCCTGGCGTGGCCTGCGCGCGCTCGGCCCCCTGCTGGTCACCCCGGCCACACAGAGCTGGGCGACCAGCGCCCCGGTCGACCGGCGGGCCTGGCTGGCGCCGCGCTTCGCCATCCTGCTGGTGGGCGCCGCCGCCGGCACCGCGGTGCTCGGGGTGGCCGTGGCGGCGCTCGGCGGTGTCAGCGACCCCGCCGCCCTGGGCTGGGCGGCCGCCGCCGGCGCGGGGTGGGGTGCGGCCGCGCTGGCGCTCAGCGTCGTCGCCCAGAGCAGCCGGGCGGGCCGACGGTGGCCGACTCTTGCCGGAGCGGTGCCGATGGTGGCGGCGGCCGTCATCACCGCCCTGGTGGTGCTCGTCGGTCGCCTCGGCGACGGGCTGCCGCGGCCGGCGACGACGCCGACCGTCGCGCTGGTCGCCGTCGCGGTGCCCCTCGCGGTGTGGGGCACGATCCTCGCGGTACGCGCCCTGCCCCGGGTCGACCGGGCCACGCTGACCACCGGCGCCCAGTTCGCCAACGCCGCCGCCACGGCCACGATCCTGCTGGACCCGAGCCTGCTCGCCAGCCTGGTGGAGAGCCGGCGTTGGCGCCGGATCGGCCGGGTTCGTAGCAGCCGGTTCCTGCCCGGCCCCGCCTGGTGGGCGCTGCTGCAGGCCGACGTACGCCGGCTGCGCCGTCACCCGAGCGCCGTGCTGATCTGGGCGGCGTTGATCGGAGTCCAGTACGCTGCCGCGCTCGCCCTGCCCGGGCTGGCCGGGGCCGCGCAGGTGGTGTTCGCCTACCTCGCCGTCGGCCGGTTGACCGGTGGCCTGCGATCGGTCAGCCGCTCACCCGGGCTACGCCGGGCGCTCGGTGGCAGCGACACCGTGCTGCGCGGCATCCACGTGGTGGTGCCGACGGTCGGGGCGGGCCTGTGGTGGTTGCTGACCCTGCCGACCGTCGACCCGGGGCCGGCCTGGCTGGCACCGACGTTGGCGCTCGGAGTGGTGCTCGCCGCGTTTCGGGCCGGCACCCGCCCGCCGATCAACTACGGCGGCGCGACGGTCAACACGCCGTTCGGGATGATCCCGGTCGACCTGCTGCGCCAGGGCTCACGCGGGCCGGCGCTGCTCGCCGTCCTGGTCCTCGTCCAGCTGTTCCTGGGCTGACCGCGCTCATCAGCCTGGGGCACGTCGTCGCGGGTGGTGGAGCGCGGCGGCGATCTCGGCGACACCGTCCTCGATCTCGGTGACCGTACGGGCCGCGTAGCCGAGCACGAGGCCCGATCGGTACGGGCGCTGGCAGTGCCAGGAGAGCGGCTGCACCTTGACGCCCCGCGCCAGCGCCGCGGTGGCCAGGTCGGTGTCCGGCAGGGCATCGTCCAACGTGATCATCAGGTGCAGCCCGGCGGCGGCGCCGTGCACCGTCGCGGTGGGCAGTTCCCGGGCGAGCGCGGCGATCATCGCGTCCCGTCGACGGATGTGCCGGCGGCGCAGCAGCCGCAGATGCCTCTCGAAGGCGCCGGAGGCCATCAGCTCCGCCAGCACCAGTTGCGGCAGGACAGCGTTGCCCAGGTCGGCGTTGCGCTTGGCGGCCACCACCGCCTCCCGCAGTCGCGGCGGCACGAGCAGCCAGCCGACCCGCAGCGCGGGGGCGAGCAGTTTGGAGACGCTGCCGGCGTAGCAGACCTGCTCGGGCAGCAGCCCACGCAGCGCCGGCACCGGCGGACGGTCGTAGCGGTGCTCGGCGTCGTAGTCGTCCTCGATGATCAGACCGCCGGCTCGCGCCCAGCCGATGAGTTGGCGGCGGCGGTCGCCGTCGAGCACCACGCCGGTCGGGAACTGGTGCGCGGGGGTGAGCATCACGGCGGGTACGCCACTGGCGGCCAGCTCGTCGACCCGCAGCCCGGCGTCGTCCACGGTGATCGGTGGGGTGTCCATCCGCCAGTTGTTCAGGTGCTGCCGCACGCCGAGCGACCCCGGGTCCTCGACAGCGATCCGGTCGATGCCGGCAGCGGCGAATGCCTGGGCGAGCAGCCCGAGCGCCTGGGAGACGCCGGCCACGATGATCACCTCGACGGGGTCGACGCTGATGCCGCGGTTGCGGGCCAACCAGGTGGCGACGGCCTGTCGCAGCGCGGGCGCACCACACGGGTCGCCGTAGCCGAGGTCGGCCGCGGCGACGCGGCGCAGCACGGTCCGTTCGGCGCGCAGCCAGTCCGCGCGGGGAAAGGCGGTCAGGTCGGGTACGCCGGGCGTCAAATCGATCGTCGCGCTCGCCGCGCGTACCGCCTCGAAGATGTCGGTGCCCGGTGCCGGCGGGAAGAGCGCGACCGGTGCCGGCGCGGCGCTCGGGGCGGGTGTGGGCGCGGCCGGCGCGGCGACGACCACCGTTCCGGCCCGCCCCCGACCGGTGACGTGTCCTTCCTCGGTCAGGCGTTGGTACGCCTCGGTGACCACGCCCCGGGAGACACCGAGATCGGCGGCGAGCACCCGGGTGGGGGGCAGCAGATCACCGACCGGCACCCGCCCCTCGGCGATGGCCTGCCGCAGCCGGCCGGCCAGCCAGTCGGCGCGCCCGCCACGGGGCGCGTCCGCGATGGTCAGGTGCAGAAAGTCGGACCCGGCCGTTTTGGACCCCTCCGATGCCGCTGGTTTGGCTCTGCCCATCGGGCCATTGTGGCAGCAGAGTGAGCAGGAGCCAGCCCTGCCAACTCCGCCGGAGGACGATCGTGACCATTCCGTTCCTGATCACCACGCTGATCGTGGTGGTCACCCCCGGCACCGGGGTGATCTTCACCCTCTCCGCCGGCCTGTCCCGGGGTGCCCGGGCCGGGGTGCTGGCCGCGTTCGCCTGCACGCTGGCGACGCTGCCGCACCTGTTGGCGGCGATGACCGGGCTGGCCGCGCTGTTGCAGACGAGCGCCGCGGCGTTCGAAACCGTCCGGTACCTCGGCGTCGGCTACCTGCTCTACCTGGCCTGGTCCATCGTGCGGGATCGCAGCGCCTTCGCGGTGACGACCGACAGCCCGCCCCACTCGGCGATCCGGGTGATCGTCTCCGGGGTGCTGGTCAACCTGCTGAATCCGAAGCCGACGCTGTTCTTCGTCGCGTTCCTGCCGCAGTTCGTGGACACCGCCGGGCCGGGATCGACCCGGGCGATGCTCGCCTACGGCGGGGTGTTCATGCTGCTCACCTTCGTGGTGTTCAGCGGCTACGGCGTCTTCGCGGCCCGGGTACGCGAGCGGGTGCTGAGCCGGCCCCGGGTCACCGACTGGCTGCGCCGATCCGCCGCCGGCACATTCGTCGCGCTCGGCGTGACGCTCGCCCTCACCGAACGATAGGAACCCCGTGCAGTTCGAACATTCGACGCAGCTTCGCGACGCGTACCCCGATCTGGTCGCCGGTGTGGTGCAGGTTTCCGGGATCACCGCCACCGCCGACGTGGCGGGACGCACGGCCGGCTATGTCGCCGACGCGCGGCGGCGGCTGGCCGGCGGGGCCGAGAGCGGGTTCCCGGAGATCCAGGCCTGGCGGCGGGCGTACGCGGCCATGGGGTTGCGGCCCACCAGGTACCGGTGCGCGGCCGAGGCGCTGCTGCGCCGGCTGCGCCTGGACGGCGATCTGCCCCGAGTGCACCCGCTGGTCGACCTCTGCAACGCCATCTCGGCCGCCTACGCCATCCCGGTCGCGGCGCTCGACCTCAACCGGGTCGACGGCGACCTGGTGGTCCGGCCGGCACACGGCGACGAGGTCTACCTGAGCTTCGCCGGAGAAACCGAACATCCCGACCCGGGCGAGGTGACCTTCACCGACTCCGCCGGGCGGGCACACGCCCGGCGTTGGACGAACCGGCAGAGCGGCTGGTCCGCCGTGCGGGCCGGCACCTCGTCGGTGCTGATCGTCGCCGAGGCGCTGCACGTGGGGGCCGAGCCGGCCGTGACCCGGCTGGTCGCCAGCCTGGTCACGGAGCTGACCGACGGGTGGTCCGTCCCGACGACCGCCGCGGTGCTCACCGCCGCCGCGCCCCGTTTCCACACCCCGACGGCCGACGGCGACAGCGGTCAGGCGGTGTCGCCGGGAACGAGGTGGCGGTAGCCGGGGATCGTCTCGGCGAACCAACCGGCGACACTGGCCAGGCCACGCTCGTTGAGCTGCGCGTCGTGGATCGGGTACGCCGCCGCCGCGCCCACGGCGCTGGCGAATCGGATCGCCTCGTCGATGCGCAGCCAGGACCCCTGGGCCGGGACGAGCAGAGTGTGCACCGGCTCGTCCGGCACGTGCAGTGCGTCGCCCGGGTGGTAGAGCTGGTCGCCGATCAGGTAGCCCAGGTTGGGGCAGTCGGGCTGTCCCTCGTGGATCGCGGCGTGCCGGCCGCCGTGCGCGCTGACCGCGATGCCGGCCGCCGTGAAGCGCTGCCCCGCCCGGACCCGTGTCACCGGCAGCGGGGCGAGATCCGGCAGTCGGGCGCCCTCCGGGGCGTACACGGGGACGCCGAGGCCGGCGAGCCGCAACACGTCCACGTGGTCGGTGTGCTCGTGGGTGACCAGGACGGCGTCCGCACCCACCAGGGCACGCGGCTCGCTCCACGTCCCCGGGTCGACGACCAACACGCCGCCGTCGTGCTCGACGCGCACGCACGAGTGGGTGAATCGGGTGATCCGCATCCGGCGACGGTACGCCGCGTACCCGAGGAGTCAGTCCTGCCGGGCCGCGGACGTCCGCAGGATGTAGGCGAACTGCCCGGCGAACACCACCACCGCGGCCACCACCCCGGCCGGGATGGCCAGCACGTGCCCGGCCCCGGCAAGCCCGACCAGCAGGGCGACCCCGAGCCCGACCAGCACCGCGTTGACCGCGCCGACCAGCGCGGCCGTGGTGAGCAGGAACTCCCATCGCCCACGCTCGATGCCCACCAGGTTCCAGGCCGTTCGCATCGTGCCCTCGTCGGCGACGGCGTCGGCGAAGAAGTCGTGCTGGCCGGCGAACCGGTGGTGGTAGTAGGCGCGGATGCGTTGGATCCGCCAGAGGTCCAACGAGTTCTCCACGGTCGTCTCGACCAGTCGCAGGAAGGTCAGCGCCCCGATGATGACCAGGGTCGGCAGCACCGCTCCCAGGTAGGGCCGGACCAGCTTGTCGTTGCTGGCCACGAAGCCGAGCCCGATCAGGGCGGCCGACAGCACGGACAGAAAGATCGTCGCCCGGCCAGTGGCCTCGGCGATGGTGCCGGCGCGGGCGGTCTCCAACGCGTAGTGCTCGGTGGTCAGGGCGGTGAGCAGCCCCTGCTCGCGTTCACTCTCGTCCATCCCGCACGGCCCTCCGCTGTCGCCCGCCCCCGTTACCGTCACCCTATGAGCGGTGAAATGGCTCCGGCGGGTGAACCGCGGTGGGGCCGGCCGACGGCGGAAGGGAACCGGATGCCCGAGTGGGCTGGTCGGGGCGGCCGGCAACGACGCGCCTTCGTCGTCGGTGGGGCACTGCTCGGGATCGCCGTGGTCATGCTGCTGGCCGCCTGGCGCAGCACCGGCTTCCTCAGCGACCTGCTGCTCAACCTCGGTGCCAGCGTGGTGCTCGCGGCCATCTCGTACGTCATCTTCGACCCGCTGTTCGAGGAGGCCCGCAAGGCTCGGGTGCAGGAGCACCTGAGCTTCGACCAGCAGGCGTTCGTGGCGCGGCTGCACCGCTCCGGTCGCCGGGTGCGCATCCTCGACACCTGGACGATCCTGCTGGAGCAGCGGCACCGCGAGGAGACCCTGACCGCGGTACGGGCGGCGCTCGCCCACGGCGCCCAGGTGCAGTTGCTCCTGCTCGACCCGGACTGCACCGCCGCCCAGCAGCGCTCCGAGGAGCTGGAGCGGCAGCGGGTGGACGTGCCCCGGCAGATCCGCAGCAACCTGCGCCACCTGGCCGCCTTCTCCGACGCGCTCGACCCCCGGCTGCGACACCGGTTGCAGGTTCGGCTCTACGACGCGTCCCCGTCGATCCAGCTCTACCAGTGGGACGGGCGGGCGCTGATCTCGTTCTTCCCGATCGGGAAGCTGTCGTTCAACGTGCCCCAGCTCGAGGTGGACATGGACAGCCCGTGGGGCGGGTTCGTGCACGCCCGGTTCGAGGAGCTGTGGGAGCACGAGCAGGCCACCCTGGACCTGGAGCAGTACTGGTCAGTCACGGTCACGCTGCGCCACGACGACTCGGACGTGGTCGAGGTGCGGGTGCCCTACGTGACGGTGGACGGGCAGCACTACGTCGACTGCCGCGGGTTCCGGGTGACCGGGCCGCTGACCGTGCGAGCCGTGCTGCCACCCCGCGCACCCGGGGCGACCCCTGCGGTGTTCGCGCTGGCGGAGCCGGCCGACGGGGACCGCACCCCGACCGCCGTCGTGACACGGCACTTCGACCAGAAGTACGGGCACGGCGACGGGGAGCGGGAGATCCGTCGTCTGGTGCCGCCACCGGTAGGGTCCCGTACCCCGGCGCCTCGCTCGGCCGGTGACGCGCACGGACGGTGACCCCGGCCCGCCGGGTCGGGTCGACGCGCGGGACAATGGTGGCCACCGCGAGCCGTCGCGCCCGAGCGCCAGGAGGACCACCCCCTTGTCGATCAGCCCCGCACCGCCGCCCGGGTCGGCGCAGCTACGCGCCGACTGCGAGCGCTGCTTCGGGCTGTGCTGCGTGGTGCCCGCGTTCGCCCGGTCGGCGGACTTCGCCATCGACAAGCCGGCCGGTCACCCCTGCCCCAACCTGCGCCCCGATCACCGCTGCGGCATCCACACCGAGCTGCGGCAACGCGGGTTCCCCGGCTGTACGGTGTTCGACTGCTTCGGTGCCGGTCAGCAGGTCGCCCAGGTCACCTTCGGCGGGCGGGACTGGCGGGACGCACCGGAGACGCTGCCGGCCATGGCCGAGGCGTTCGCCGTGCTGCGACCGCTGCACGAACTGCTCTGGTACCTCAGCGAGGCGGTGGCGTTACGGCCGCCGGCCGACCTGCGGGACGAGCTGGAGCGCGCCCGCACCGACATCGCCGCGCTCACCGAGGGTGACCCGACGCGCCTACGCGCGGTGGACGTCGTCGCATATCGCGACCGGTTCAACCCCCTGTTGTCCCGGGTCAGCGACGCGGCCCGCTCTCCAGGGGGCGCCGACCACCGGGGCGCCCCACTGCTCGGTGCGGACCTGCGCGGCGCCGACCTACGCCGGGCCAACCTGCGCGGGGCGCTGCTGATCGGCGCCGACCTGCGTGGCACCGACCTGGGTCTGGCCGACCTCACGGGCGCGGACCTGCGCGGAGCCGACCTCAGGGGCGCGGACCTGCGGACCACTCTCTTCCTGCACCAGGCCCAGCTGGACGCCGCCCGGGGTGACGCGCGTACCGGGTTGCCGGCGACGCTCACCCGGCCACCGCACTGGACGGCGCTGCCGCTCACCCCGGTCCGGCAGCCGTCACGGTCCAACTCCCCCGCCCGCCGGAGCCGGCGCCGCTGAACGCGAGGTTTCGGCCGCGACGACGCCGGGTAGCCAGCGCCGACGCGGACCGGCATCGACGGGAGGCACGGCGTGGGTTTCCGAAAGCGCGACGGTGAGCTGCCGGGCGACCCGCAGCACAGCGAGGACGAGGCCGGCCAGGTCCCGTTGGTGCAGGTCGAGGCGGACACCAAGGTCCCGCCCCCGGACGACACCGATGTGCCGCCGGACATCGTGACCGAGGACAACAGTTCGGGTATGACCGGAGGATCCTCCGGCAGCAGCGGCGGCGGGTCGAGCATGCCCGGGCATCCGGACGCGACCCGCTGACGCGGGCTCAGCGCGAGGTCAGCGCGGCCGCCCGAGCCTCGGTCATGCCCTTGTTGGCCAGGCCGTCGGCCCGCTCGTTCTCCGGGTGCCCGTTGTGCCCCTTGACCCACAGCCAGGTGACCTCGTGTCGCTCGCAGGCCGCCTCCAGGCGCTGCCACAGGTCGGCGTTCTTCACCGGCTGCTTCGCGGCCGTCAGCCAACCGTTGCGCTTCCAGGACGCCAGCCAACTGGTGATGCCGTTGCGCACGTAGGTGCTGTCGGTGTGCAGCTCCACGGTGATCGGCCGGTTCAGGCTCTCCAGCGCCTGGATGGCCGCCATCAGCTCCATCCGGTTGTTGGTGGTGGGCGTGGCCTCGCCACCGCACAACTCCCGCTCGTGGTCGCCGTAGCGCAGCAACGCACCCCAGCCGCCCGGCCCGGGGTTGCCACTGCACGCCCCGTCGGTCCAGATCTGTACGCCCCTGCCGGCCGCCGCGTCCACCATGCCCGGCAACCTACCGGGCGGTGACCGCGTACTCCCCGCTCGGGGGGCCGCCGCGCCGAACCGTCAGCCGGGTGGTGCGCCACCGGCCGGTGCGGAGCCGGCCGTCGGGGCTCCGACGACGGCGGCCGGGATGGCCGGCACGGGTCGGGTGGGGCGCAGCCGGTCACGGACGCGGTGCGCCGCGTCGCCAGCGGTGGCGGCGATCATCGGCAGCAGCCGGGTCGAATTCATGATCGCGACCTCCTCGGCCGGTGTGGTGACGCCGTCGAGGAAGCGCAGCACCCGCTCGGCCGGGTTGCGATCGAAGAGCCGGTCGAAGAACTCCGGGCCGCCCACCCCACCCCGGTCCAGGGCCCGCAGCGCGACCGCGTCCATCCAACGGTGCCGGCGCGGGTACGCCGCCGCGGGCACCGGCGGCCGGCCCGCCGCGAGGGCGCGGGCCACCTGGTCGGCCTGGCGGTACATGGCGGAGAAGGTGAAGCCGGTGGACGGGCGGGTCGCGCCGCCGGCCGTGCCGAGGCGGACCACCCGGGGTGAGGGCCGGGCCGGGAACGGCGCGTCGGTCATCGGGATCACCCCGTTCTCCACCTCACGCACCCGCAGCCCGGCCGGATCCAGCCCGAGGAGGTCTCGGTAGCCGGCCAGCGCCGCGTCGTACCCGGCGTCGGTGAGCAGGCCCGGCGAGAACTCGGTGTACTCGACCAGGGCGTAACGGTCGCTCACCGGCAGCACGTACCCGAAGGAGACGCCTCGGGACGGCTGCGGGGTGCGAAAGTCCATCAGCACCGCCCGCGCCGGGTCGAACGTCGGCCGGTCGGCCTCCAGCCACCAGCCGCGGAAGTGCTGCAACCAGGTGGTCCGCCCGGGTCTCGCCGGTGGGCGGGGTCGGGAGTCGAGCACCCAGCCGGCCCGTACGGTGCGCCCATCGCCGGTACGCACCAGCACACGGGTGCCATCGTCGGTCACCGTCTCGGCAGGCGCGACGATCCGGGTGGCGTCCAGCCGGCGCACGGCTTCGGCCGCCCGGTCGTAGACCGGGCCGGAGCGGAGCATGGCGTACCGGAGCGGGGCCAGGTCCAGGACACGGCGCCGGGCCGGCGTGGCCACCTCGACCTGCTGCCAGCTCGCGCTGAGCAGCGGGTCCAGGTCGGTGTCCGGGTGACCCCAGAACGCCCAGGTGCGGTCCTGACCGCGCCGGCGCACCGGGTCGACGATGGCGATCCGCAGGTCGCGGACGCCGTGCCGGTCCAGCGCGGCGAGCAGCAGCGACGCGGCGCCGCCGCCACCGAGCAGCGCGAGGTCGACGTCGAGCGGCGCGGATGTGGTCACCGCATCACGCTGCCACACCGCTCACGGGCGTCGCGCGCCGCCACCCGAACGCGGCGCGTGGTCAGCTCGCCGGGGCGGGCTCGGGTATGGCCGGCGGCGGGTCGGCGTAGGCGCGGACCACCGCCGCGCGGTTGAAGACCCGCCAGGTGGCGGCGGAGACACCGATCGCCACCGCGAGCCCGACCCAGTACGGAGCGGTGATGCCGAACCGGGCGGCGAGCAGCCCGCCGAGCAGTGCGCCCACGCAGTTGCCGCCGGCCGCCACGAAGAGCGTGGTGCTGGCCACACGGCCCTGCAACGCCGGTGGGGTGAGCCGTTGGCGCAACGAGTTCGCCACGATGTTCCACAGTGCGCTGTGCACGCCGAAGGCGAAGAGCGCGAACCCGACCACGACAGTGCTGCGGGACCCGGCCAACGCCAGGTGCAGGCCCGCCTCGATCAGCAGGCCGATCCGGATCGTCCAGGTGGGGCTGATCCAGGCGATGAGCCGATCGCCGAGGAGAGCGCCGAGCACCCCGCCGCAGGCCATGCAGGTGAAGAGCAGCCCGTAGCCGACGGACCCGAGTCGCAGCCGCTCCTCGGCGAGCAGCACCAGCACCGCCAGCGCGGCGGTCAGGGTCACGTTGAGCAGCCCGATCAGCACGGCCATCGTCCGGAGCAACCGCTGGTGGGCCAGCCAGCGCAGCCCTTCGACGATTTCCCCGCGCATCGAACGGGCCCGAGTGGTGGTCGCGTCGGTGGCGGCGGCCCGGAAGTCGCCGCCGATCAGTGCCACCAGCACCGCGCTGAGGGCGTACGTGACGGCGTTGACCACGAACGGGCTGCCCGCCGAGAGCACGAACAGGAAACCGCCCAGCGGCCCGGCGAGCATGCCGTGCATGAGGGTGGTGCCGCCGCCGAGCCAGCCGTTGGCGCGCTCCAGACGGTGTCGGGGCACCACCGTCGGCAGCATGGCCTGGCTGGCCGAGCGGAACACGATCTCACCGGTGTTGACCACGAACAGGACCACGTACAGCAGGGCTACCCCGGCCCGATCGGTCATGATGGCCGTGGCCAGCACGGCCAGCGCCACCACCCGCACCAGGTCGATGATGATCATCAGACGGCGCCGGTCCATCCGGTCGACCAGCACCCCGCCGGGCAGGGCGAAGAGCAACCAGGGCAGCCAGGCCACCGCGGACGCCGCGGCCACCACGAGCGGGTCGTCGGTACGCGACGCGACGAAGAGCGGCGCGGCGACGGTGGCCAGGCCGCTGCCCAGGGCGGAGAGGGTGCTGGCCGCCCACAGCCAGGCGAATCGTGTTCCCAGGCCGGCGACCCTTTCCTGTTTCACGGGCACGGAACCTACCAGCGTCTCCCCTGGCCGCACCGCGATTTATCCCGCCTCCAGAAGCCCTTGGGCAGGCGGTGCATTTCCGCCGTCGTCGGCAATACCTCGCCATCGGCCCACCCGCGACAGCCCGGCCGGAGAAGACATCGATCGGAGCACCGGTGCCGGTCGGGCCGTCGGGGCCTTTCCGCAGCTCTCCCCGCCTTCGGGTGGACACGTGACGGCAACGAGGATTTCTCATTTTCACCTGATCGTGGACCCAACCCACCTAGTGTTGGGCACACCGGTGCTAGTCACGGAGTTGGCCACCCGAACGACGTCCCACGCAGTCAGCGGACGAAAAGTGAGGGAAGACGCGTATGAAGGTCTCAACAGCACTCTGCTCGGCGGCGCTCGGCGTGGGCCTCGGCACGCTCCTGCTGCCAGGCGCCGCACTGGCCGACACCACCGTGTCACCGGCCACCACCCCGGTCGGTGGGACCGTCGTGCTCACCGCGACGACCTGCAACCCGAAGTCGGGAGACGCCATCTTCCGGGTCACCGGCCCCAACCGCGACCAGAACGTCCGATCCACCACGGCCGCCGCCGGCGGCGGGCTGAGCGCCGAACTCTTCACCGCCGGGTTCACCCTGGGTACGTACACGGTGGCGGCGACCTGCGGCGACGGCAGCTCGGCCGGCAGCGCCACGTTCGCCGTCACCCCGATCGGCGGCGCACCGGCCGGCTCCGGCGGCGACAGCCGCGACACCGGCGCTCTGGCCGCTGGCGGCACACTGCTCGGCACCGCCGTCGCCGGCGCGGTGATCCTGATCCGCCGGCGCCGTCCGGTGTCCACTGTCGCCTGATCGGCGGCCGCTCCATCCCTGAGGACGGGTGCCCGCGCCGGTGACACCGGTGCGGGCACCCGGACGATCCCGTACGGAGGTGCCCAGGTGTGGTGGCGGCGGACCCTACCGGCCGTGGTCGCTCTGCTCGGCGTGACCGGGCTGGGGCTGATCACCGTCGGCGTCACCGCCGATCCGGCGCGGCCACCGCGACCGCCGGCCGACGCACCGAGGCGCACCCACCCGGCACCGGACCTGGCCCCGCTGTCCCGCGCCGCGCCGGTCCGGGTGGAGATCCCCGCCATCGGCGTACGCGCGGAGGTCGTCCCCGTCGGCGCGGACGCCGCCGGGGTGCTGGAGGTGCCACCACTGGATCGGCCCACCCTCGCCGGCTGGTACCGGCACGGGGTCAGTCCCGGCGAGACCGGCAACGCCGTCCTGGTGGGGCACGTCGACTCCCCGGCCGGCCCGGCGGTCTTCTTCGACCTCGGTCGGCTACGCGCCGGCCAGCAGATCCGGATCACCCGCGCCGACGCGCAGGTCACCACGTTCACAGTGGATGACGTTCGCGCGTACCCCAAGGAGCACTTTCCCACCACGCTCGTCTACGGCCCGGCGGACGCCGCCGGGCTACGCCTGATCACCTGCGGCGGCCGGTTCGATGCCACGACCGGCAACTATGTCGACAACGTCGTCGTCTTCGCCACCCGCACCGCCTGAGCCGAGCTGCCCGCCTGTCGGGAGCCGGACCCTGCTCGGCAGAATGCGGTGGCACCATCCCCAGCGAACACCGTGGTCGGGGCGGTGCGTCGGCGACGGGGAGGCACACGGTGGATCAGCGACCGGTACGGGACCGGCCCGGTCGAGGCGTACGCGCCCTGGCCCGTCGACTGCTCGGCCGGGTCGAGGGAGACTCCCCCACCCCACGCCGGTCCAACCCGGACGCCGTGGTCGACTGCGCCGTCTATGTCAACGGTCGCCGGGAGCCCGGCCAGCCGCACTACGCCGACGCGTACGCCCGCGCCCGGCACGGCCGCGACGCCTTCGTGTGGCTGGGTCTGCACGAACCGGGTCCGGCCGTGCTCGCCGCGGTGGGGCGGACCTTCGGCCTCGACGAGCTGATCGTCGAGCAGGCGCTCGCCGACGGGCATCGGCCCACCGTGCAGCGGCACGGACCGGTCACCCTGCTGGTGCTGCGCACCGCCGGGTACGTGGAACATGCCGAGCTGACGGACACCTCCGAGGTGATCGACACCGGAGACGTGATGGTGCTGCTCGGTGACCGGTTCGCCATCACGGTGCGGCATGGCGCCGCCGGGGCGCTGCGCAGCGTCCGCGCCGACATCGAGCGCCGTCCCGCGCTGCTGGCCGCCGGCCCGTGGGCGGTGGCGTACGCGGTCTGCGCCCGGATGGTCGACTCCTACCTGGAGGTGGCCGGGCACGTCGAGCGGGACCTGGAACGGGTCGAGGAGTCGGTGTTCGCCCGCGATCGTTCCGTCGACATCCAGCACATCTACCAGCTCAAGCGAGAGGTGGTGGAGTTCAAGCGGGCGGTCCTGCCGTTGCAGGCACCCATGCGTACGCTGCTCGGCCCTGACCCCGACGGCCCACCACGCGCCCTGCACCGCTGGTTCGTCGACGTGGACGGCCGGCTGAGCCGGGCGGTCGACCGGGTGGCCGCGTACGACGATCTGCTCACCTCGATCGTCCAGTCCCGGTTGACGCAGCTCACCGTCGAGCAGAACAACGACATGCGCAAGATCGCCGCGTGGGCGGCCATCGCGGCCACCCAGACCGGCATTGCCGGCGTCTACGGCATGAACTTCGACCACATGCCGGAGCTGGCCTGGCGCTACGGCTACGCCGGCGCACTGACCCTGATGGCGGTGGTCGCCCTGGCCCTGTACCGCCTGTTCCGCCGCTCCGGCTGGCTCTGACCCGCGGGAGTGAGGGGGTGTCGGAGTCATGGCCGGTCGGGGTCCGGGGCCGGTCGGCGGTGGGGCAGGATGGCGACGTGGGCAAGGGTGCGGCGCGGCGACGGGCGAACATGACGACGGGACGGGCCTGCCCGTGCGGCTCCGGCCGGGCGTACGCGGACTGCTGTTCCCCGGTGCACGGCGGCGACGCAGAGGCGCCGACAGCCGAGGCGTTGATGCGCTCCCGGTTCAGCGCCTTCGCCCTCGGCGACACCGGCTACCTGCTGCGCAGTTGGCACTCCTCGACCCGGCCCGCCCTCCTGCAACTCGACCCTGGGCAGCGGTGGACCCGACTGGAGATCGTCGAGACCGAGCGGGGCGGTCTGCTCGACACCACCGGCACCGTGACATTCCACGCCCATTACCGGAACGCGGGCCGGACCGGCACGATGACCGAGCACAGCCGGTTCGCCCGCGAGGACGGCCGATGGGTCTACCTCGACGGCGACCAACCCTGACGGCTGCGTCGACGGCCGGTTGGGGCGTAGCCGGATGGAGAAGACCGGCGAGAGCCACACCAAGGCCTGCCGGCGGCGCGTTGAAGGTACAGCTCGAGTCGAAGGGAGACCACCGATGACCATGACATTCATCAACCTGCCGGTGCGCGACCTGGCCACCGCCGCCGAGTTCTACCGGGCACTCGGTTTCACCGGTGACCAGGCGGAACTGGACGGGGACAGCATGGTGCTCACCATCTCCGACAGCACCCGGCTGATACTGCACCTCCGCTCGGCCTTCGAGTCGTTCACCGGGGTCGCCGCCACGGACACGGCGACCAGCCGGGAGGTCATCGTGGGGCTGTCGGCGCAGAGCCGGGAGCAGGTCGACGAGCTGGTCGACCGGGCGGCGGTCGCCGGTGGGGAGGCGCTCGGGCCGGGGATGACCAACGGGCCGATGTACATGCGCGGCCTCCGGGATCTAGAGGGCCACCAGTGGTCGTTCCTGCACATGGCCGGCTGAGCGGGGGTCCGGCGGCGGCATTTCAACCGCCGCCGGGCCCCGGTCAGTCCCGGCCGGGCGCAGCAGCGGCGGCGACGCTGCTGGGCACGGCCGCGGGGCGCCGGCGGCGACTCAGCAGCACCAGGGCCACGATGAGGTACGGCCCGGCCGTCACCGCGAACGCCACCGCGTTGCCGGCCGCCGTGGCGACGAGGCCATAGCAGGCGTACGTCCCGATGATCAGCACGTCGGTGGCCATCCCGGCCAGTGACGTGACGGTGGCGCGGCTGCTGCCGATGATCCGGGCCTGGAGCCGTGCGTCGGCCAGGACGGTGGCCAGTTGCGCCGCCCCGAACGCCACCGCGAGCAGCACGAATCCGCCCGGATGCCCGGTGAGGGCACCCCCGGCCAGCGCGACACCAACCAGGCCCAGCAGAGCGGCGTAACCCCGGCGGCTCAGCCGCTCCCCCGCCGGGGCGAGCAGCCCGCCGATGGTCACCCCCGCCCAGAGCAGCAGGAGCAGCAGCGGCACGGCCTGCGCCCCGACGCCGGTGTCCAGGGCAAGCAGCGGGGTGTACTCGTCCAGGGCGCCCCAGTCTGCGGCGACCACGGCGACCAGCAGCACGGCTGCCCGTACCGGCGGACGCGTGCGGACCTGCGCCACCCCGGCTCGCAACGTGTCCCACCAACCAAGGTCACCATCGTCGTCCAGGTCGGCGGGGACTGCGGCAACGGCCGGCCGTCGCGCCGCGGCCGCGTCACGGTCGCCGGCCGGATCTGGCGCGCTGGCTGGCGGGCGGTGTTCCGGAAACCGGGCGGCGATCGCCGCGGCGAGCAGGCAGGCGAGCACGCTGGCCACGCCGATCGCCGGGTACCCGCCGGCGGCGAGCACCGGGCCGGCGAGCACTCCGGAGGCCACCACGCCCAGCACACCCGCCGTTCGCGCACGCCCGAGCACCCGGGCGTAACGGCCGACCGCGCCGAGCCGGTCCAGCTCGGTCCAGACCAGTGCCTCCAGTGCGCCGGAGACCAACGCTCCACCGGCGCCCCAGAGCAGGAAACCGACCGCGAACGCCGGGTACGACGGCACCAGCACCCAGAGCGCGTACCCGGCGGCGGTCACCAACGGGGCAAGGCACAGCAGCAGCCGGCGGGACACCACGTCGGCCCACGCGCCGGAGGGCACCTCGAACAGGATGCCGGCAGCCGACCAGATGACGAAGAGCGACGAGATCTGCCCCACCGACAGCCCGGTGTCGGCGAAGAACACCACGTACAGCGGATAGAGCAGGACGAGGTCACTGAGGAACGCGTACCCGTAGAGGGTTGTCGTCAGCCGGCGGACCGCCGGGTCGGGCACGCGCGAGGCGATGCGGATCATGGGGCCTTCCCGTGGGAGTGGAGACGGACACCGGACGTGCGGTGCCCGTGGTGGCCCACGGGTTCGGCCTAGGCTGCTGGATCAATGTCGCCAGGTCATGCCCGCGATGCTAGACGCGCATCGCGGCGCCGACCAACGCTTTCGGCGTGCCGCACACCGTGAAGCAGGGCGGGACCCCGAAGGGTCCCGCCCTGCCGCGTGCCGCCGCGTGTCAGCGCCAGTTCGGGTCGACCGGCGGGATGACCGTGGTGGACTCGCTGTCGTCGCTGGTGCGCTGGCCGGGCACCGCACCGCCGGCGCCGGTGCTCACCACCTGGGTCGTGTCGGCATCACCGTGGGGCCGGGTCACCACCTGGGTGGCCTCCGGGTCGGCGGACGGACGCACCACCTGGGTGGCCTCCGGGTCGACCGGTCGGGTCACCACCTGGGTGGCCTCCGGATCGCTGGTCACGGTCGACGGTCGGGCAAGCTCGGCCTCGGCGTCACGGCGGCCGGCCCGGTAGGCACGGGCGTGCGTGGCGATCAGCTGCGACTCCTGCTCCGCGCGGGTCAGCCACCCCTCCCACCGGCTCTGCATCGGCCGGATCAGGCCACCGCCGACCCCGACGACGAGGATCCCGCCGATCGTGGCCAGCACGGCGATCAGCACGGGAGTAGTGACCGCGGTGGCCACACCGATCTGGTTCAGCGCGGCGATGACGCCGAGGCCGAGAATGAACACCGAGGCGATGTTGGCCAGCACCCGGCCGTACGACAGGCCGCCGAGCGCACCGCTGATGATGTCCTTGACGGCGTTGGCGATGGCGGCGGCGACCACGACGATGACGATCGCGACGAAGGCGCGGGGCAGCCACGAGATCACCGCGGCGAGCAGGTCGGAGATCGGGTTCGGCCCCCAGATGCCGAAGGCGAGCTGGAGGGTGAACAGCAGCACCGCGTAGTAGACGAGCTTCGCGACGATGTCGCTGGCGTCGTACCGGGAGCGACTCAACGCGCGACGGATGCCGCCGCGTTCGACGGCGCGGTCGAAGCCCACCCGCTCCAGGACCTTCTCCACGATCTTCAACACGGCCTTGGCGATCAGCCAACCGGCCACCAGGATCGCCAGGAAGGCGACGGCCTTGGGCAGGAAGAGCATCACCGAGCGGAGGGCGTCACCCACCGCGTCGCTGACGTTGTCACTCATCGGGTCAATCCTCCACGCGTTGGGCAGCCGGGACGGTCGGTCCCCGACCTACCCCCGCTGCCTCGCGCGGAAACGCCTACCGCTCAGCGTCGCAGACGTCAGCCGTACGCCTGCTGTCCGATGCGTGGAGTGCCCCGAGCCCACCCTCGCCGTCGTGGATCTGTACGTGGTGATGTGTCGTGCGTTCTGCACTGTCACCTGTCCTTGGTGCTGGGCTGCGTGGTGATGGGGAGTTGAACCCCGCGCTGCCCGCCGCGCGCCAAGAGGTTCCGGATTGCAGCCGGACCTGTGTGTACACGCCTCCACGGCGGCTACCTGCTCCACATCGTCTTCGCGGTCGGTCAGCCCAACAGATCCGCCTCCCAGTTCGTACGCTGGATCTGCACTTCGAGTTCGCGCAGCTCCCGGGCCAGGTGATCGGCGCGCCCGCGCAGCTCCGCCACCGGGAGCGCGGCCAGCATCTTCAACTCCGACCGCAACTGCCGGGCCTGGTAACCATGTCCACTGCCGGCGGCCGCGTCGGCGGCTGCCGTTACCGCGGCGTGCCGCAGGCGCAGGACGTCCCGTCGTGCCAGCGCGTCGGTGAGCGTGCCGAGGCCGTCGACGGGCACGGCGGCGTTGGTCCGGTTGATCCGTCTGATCAGGGTCTCCAGGTCGTCGAGCACCTGGTCCAACTCGACCAGCAGCGCCGTGGCGTCCTCCGGAGGCAACTCGCCCTCCTGATGCCGGGCGCTGCCGTTGATTCGACTTCGCAACTGCTCGACCCGTCGTACCGCCTCGGCGCGGTCTGCCAGCGCCTCACCAAGCTTCATGTTCCACCCCCGAGTCAGCGGCCAGGTTAGCTGACCTTTGATCGTCCGGCCGACCGGTTATCGCGCCGTCCGCTCCGGTTGCGCAGGGTCTGGCGCCCGGGCGAGTTCTGGCAATATCCTCCGGAGCACGTGCGGCCACTGGAGCTACTTTTCATCCCCCAGCCGTCGGCCGCAGGAGGAGATGTCATGCACGTCGACCATTACGAAGTGGATCGCCGGACGCTGCTGCGGGCCGGTCTCGGCGCCGCCACGGTCGCCGTCGTCGGGAGCGAACTCGCCTTCCCGGGCACGGCCCAGGCCGCCCCGGGCACCGACCTCGACTGGATCATCAGCTGTGACGAATGGGATGCCCGCCCGCCGAAGGACCCGCTGTCGGTCAGCGCCATCGCCACCAACAAGATCATCGTGCACCACATGGCGTTCCCTAACGTGACCGACTACTCCCGCGAACAGGCGGTCAAGCTGGCCCACGACTGCCAGGACCTGCACATCGACGGCAACGGCTGGTCCGACACCGGCCAGCACTTCACGGTGAGCCGCGGTGGCTACGTGCTGGAGGGTCGCCGGGGCAGCCTGGAGCGCCTCGAAGCCGGCGACCGGCAGATGATCTCGGCGCACTGCCCGGGCGAGAACGGCCGGGCCATCGGCATCGAGAACGAGGGCACCTACGTCACCGAGACGCCGCCGAAGGCACTGACCGACTCGCTGGTCAAGCTCTGCGTCGCCGTCTGCCGGCAGTACGGGCTGCACGCGCACGACATCTTCGGCCACTGGGACTTCCGCACCACCGAGTGCCCGGGCGCCGCCTTCTACCGGCAGTTCCCGGAGCTGCGTCGCCGGGTCCACGCCGCCCTCGGCACCAAGCTGGGTGACGTTCCGGCGCGCCGCTGGCCCGACCTGTGGCGCTTCGTCAACTCCCCCTCGGTTCGGGTGGTACAGCACCTGCTCGCCTACCGGGGCTACGCGGTGACGGTCAGTGGCCTGTTCGACGCCGCGACCGTGGCAGCCGTGCAGGACTGGCAGGCCCGCAACGGCATCGGAGTGGACGTGGACGCCACCCTCACCACACCAACCTGGGAGACGCTGGCGCCGGAACTGGACCAGCACGCCACCGGCGCGCCGGTCACGGCGGTGCAGGAAATGCTGGCCACCAAGGGGTACGCGGTCACCGTCACCGGGGCGTACGACCACGCCACCCGGGCGGCCGTGCAGGACCTGCAGGCGCTGCACGGCCTGCCCCGCAACGGCAAGCTCAGCACGAGCACGTGGTGCGCGATCGTCGGCGGGACGGTCCGCCAGTCGTTGCGGCACCGCTGATCCGGCAGCGGCGGTGCGGGGCCCACCCGCACCGCCGCCAGGCGCACCACCAGCACAAACACGGGCGCGCCTCGTTGTCCACCCTCCATCGGTCTGCGACGATGACGCCGACCAGGACCAGGGAGGGTGCTGTGCAGACGCGACTCAACCCGTACCTCAACTTCCCCGGCACCGCCCGCGAGGCGATGGAGTTCTATCACCAGGTCTTCGGCGGCGAGCTGAAGATGAACACCTTCGGCGAGTTCGGCAGCACGGAGCCGGGCCTGCAGCACCAGATCATGCACGCCATGTTGGAGGCGCCCAACGGTGTCACGCTGATGGCCTCGGACACCGCACCCGGGATGAACCACGTGCCCGGCACCAACATCGCGATCAGCCTCAGCGGCGACAACGCCGACGAGCTGCGCGGCTACTGGGAGCAACTTTCCGCGAGCGGCACGGTGACCGTCGCACTGGAGAAGCAGATGTGGGGCGACGAGTACGGCCAGTGCGTCGACCGGTACGGCATCAACTGGATGATCAACATCACGCAGTCGCAGGCCTGACCAGCGACGAGCCGGTTTGGCTCGTGGCGTGGGCGGAGAAACTGCCGGTCATGAGATGGGCCCGTCGAGCCGTACCCGCTGTCACCGCCGCCGTCGCGGCGCTCGCCGCGCGAGATCTGATCCAGCGTGACCACGCGCTGCTGCGCAACTTCCCGGTGCTCGGCCGCGCCCGTTACCTGTTGGAGGCGATCGGGCCGGAGCTTCGGCAGTACATCGTCGCCGGCAACAACGAGGAGCGGCCGTTCACCCGCGACCAGCGCCGCTGGGTGTACGCCTCGGCGAAGCAGGAGAACAACTACTTCGGCTTCGGCACGGACAACGACATCGAGTACACCTCCGGGTACCCGATCATCAAGCATCGGACGTTCGGCCGGGCTGTGCCGCCGTCGACCCCGACCGCCGGGCACGACGTGCGGTTGCCCTGCGCGAAGGTGCTCGGGGCGGCCCGGGGGCGGGCCCGAGCGTTCCGACCGGAGTCGGTGGTCAACATCTCCGGGATGAGCTTCGGCTCGCTCTCCGGCAACGCCATCACGGCGCTGAACAAGGGCGCGGCGCTCGCCGGCTGCCTGCAGAACACCGGCGAGGGCGGCCTGTCGCCGTACCACCGCAACGGCGGTGACCTGGTCTTCCAGCTCGGTACGGCGTACTTCGGCTGCCGCGACGAGCATGGCCGGTTCAGCCTCGACCGGCTGAAGGACCTGGTCGCCGGCGCACCGGTGAAGGCGTTGGAGATCAAGCTGAGCCAGGGCGCCAAGCCCAGCCTCGGCGGGCTGCTGCCCGGTGCGAAGGTGTCCGCCGAGATCGCCGCCACCCGGGGCATCCCGGCCGGACAGGACTGCGTCAGCCCGTCCCGGCACGCCGAGTTCTCCGACTGTGACAGCCTGCTCGACTGGGTGGAACTGCTGGCCGCCGAGACGGGTCTGCCGGTCGGCATCAAGTCGGCGGTCGGCGACCTGGGCTTCTGGCAGGAGCTGGCCACCCTGATGCGCGACACCGGCCGGGGCGTCGACTTCGTGACGATCGACGGCGGCGAGGGCGGCACCGGCGCCGCGCCGCTGATCTTCACCGACTCGGTGTCGCTCCCGTTCCAACAGGGCTTCTCCCGGGTGTACAAGGTCTTCGCCGAGCACGACCTGCACGAGCAGGTCGTCTTCGTCGGCGCCGGCAAGCTCGGCCTGCCGGACAACGCCATCGTGGCCTTCGCGCTCGGCTGCGACCTGGTCAACGTCGGTCGCGAGGCGATGCTGTCGATCGGCTGCATCCAGGCGCAGAAGTGCCACACCGACACCTGCCCCACCGGCGTCGCGACGCAGAACGCGTGGCTCACCCGAGGCCTGGACCCGGCGTCGAAGTCGGTCCGGGCGGCCAACTACCTGCGGACGCTGCGCCGGGACCTCACGAAGGTCGCGGAGGCCTGCGGCGTGGAGCATCCCGGCCTGATCGACACGGACGCCGTGGAGATCCTGGACGGCCGCACCAGCTCCACCCCACTGCACGAGGTGTACGGCTACCGCCCGGAATGGGGGCTGCCCTCGGCGGCCGACCGCGCCGAGATCGTCCGGCTGATGGCACCGGAGGCACCGCGGGGCGGTAGTGCCCCGCCGTCGGCCACCGCCGTCGGTTGAGGGCGTGTTGTGGTGCTCTCCGCGCCGAGCCGTCGGATGCGTTCGGTGCCCCACTCCCCCATCGATGCCAGTGCGGCGTTCAGGGATACGCCGTGCTCTGTCAGGGAGTACTCCACCTTCGGCGGCACCTCGCGGTACACCTCACGATGCACGAGCCCGTCCTGTTCCATCTCCCGCAGGTGTTGGGTCAGCATCTTCTCGCTGACGCCCGGCAGACCGCGCCGGAGCTCGGCGAACCGGCGGGTCCCGTAATGGTGCAACTCCCAGAGGATCAGCGACTTCCACTTGCCGGCCACGACGTCCATCGCGGCGTCGATGCCGCAGACGTAGGGACCACGCCGTGCTGATGCTGACATCCGCCCTCCCCAAGACCTACTTACCCGAAGGTGGGTACCTGACCATTTAGTCCGTACTGGTCAACTTTAGCGGTGGCGGAGAGGATCTTCCCGAGACGACGACATCGAGGGGGATCCCACCATGACAACCACCAACACCATCCAGGTGAGCATGCTCGGACTGGGCGCGATGGGAAGTGCTCTCGGCGCCGCCCTGGTGCGGGCCGGACATGCGACAACCGTCTGGAACCGCTCGGCGGGAAAGGCGGACGCCCTCGTCGCGAAGGGCGCGCAGGCCGCCGCCACCGCAGGCGACGCGGTCCGGGCCAGTCCGCTGGTGATCGTATGCCTGCTGGACCACCCGTCGGTCCACGACGTGCTCAATCCGCTCTCCGCCGAATTGGCCGGACGTACGTTGATCAACCTGACCACGACGTCACCGGAGCAGTCCCGCGAGTTGGCCGCATGGTCTGCCGACGCGGGGATCGCGTACCTGGACGGCGGCATCATGGCCGTGCCACCCATGATCGGCCAGCCCGGATCATCGATCCTCTACGGTGGATCGGCTTCGGCCTTTCACCAGCACAAGCCACTGCTCGACGTGTGGGGCGAGAGTTCCTACCTCGGTGAGGATGCGGGGCTGGCATCCCTGTACGACCTCGCCCTGCTCGCGGGGATGTACGTCATGTTCGCCGGGTTCATGCACGGTGCTGCCATGGTTGCGCCGGCCGGCGTCACGGCGGGCGAGTTCGCCGCCAGGGCCGCACCGTGGCTGACCGCCATGACCAACTCGCTCAGGGAACACGCCGCGGTCATCGACGGCGGGGACTACACCGTCGACGGGACACAGAGTCTGGAGTTCACCGCCCCCGCCCTCGCCGGCATCGTGGCCGCCAGCACCGACCAGGGCATCAGCACCGAAGTGGTCGCCGTGGTCCAGCGCCTCCTGCAACGTCAGATCGACGCCGGCCACGGCACCGAAGCCTTCGAACGGGTCATCGAGAGCATCAAGCGACCACGGCGCGCCGACGCCGCGTCATCGGCAGTCGACGCGTGATAAACGCGTGGAGCCACTGCCCGGGGGCACTCTATGGTGGCGCGATGCTGATCAGACGCGAGACGCCCGCCGATGCCGATGCCATCCGGGCGGTGCACTCCGCCGCCTTCGCCAAGGCCGACGGCGATGGTGTACCGGTCGAGGCGACCCTGATCGACGCGCTGCG
This sequence comes from Micromonospora sp. NPDC005291, assembly GCF_040607415.1. Taxonomy (NCBI): domain Bacteria; kingdom Bacillati; phylum Actinomycetota; class Actinomycetes; order Micromonosporales; family Micromonosporaceae; genus Micromonospora; species Micromonospora sp. NPDC005291. The sequence continues at coordinate 33,502 of NZ_JBEXGR010000028.1, read as the reverse complement.
CGCCGACGAGGGCTGGCTGCCCGCGTACTCCCTGGTGGCGACCGACCTGGACGACCAGGTGGTGGGGCACGTGGTGGCCACCCGCGGTCGGGTGGCCGGCCAGCCGGTGGCGCTCGGGCTGGGACCGCTCGGTGTGCTGCCCGACTGGCAGCGGCGCGGCGTCGGCACGGCGTTGATGCACGCGGTGCTCGGCGCGGCCGACGCTCACGACGAGCCGCTGGTGGTGCTGCTCGGGCACCCCGACTACTACCCGCGGTTCGGGTTCCGGCCGGCTGTGGAGCTGGGCGTCACCCCGCCGCAGCCGTGGGGCCCGCAATACTTCCAGGCTCGCCCGATGAGCGCGTGGCGGGAGTCGATCCGCGGGGAGTTCCGCTACGCCCGCCCTTTCGAAGAGCTGTGATCCCCGCAAGCATCCGCCGCCGCCGCGCCACCGACCTCGACGGCTGCGTCGCGGCGCTCGCGGAGGTTCACCGGGTCGATCGGTACCCGCTGAACTGGCCCGCCGACCCGCACCGTTGGTTACGCGAGCCGCACCCGGCGCGCGCCTGGGTCGCCGTCGACGCGGACGCGGCGATCGTCGGGCACGTCGCGGTGCACCGGGTGCCCGACCCGGCGGACGGGCCACCCACCCGGCCGACGGCCGAGGTGGCTCGTCTCTTCGTGTCGCCGGCCGCCCGGGGATTGGCGCTGGGCAGCGCGCTGCTAGCCCGGGCCCGCCAGTGGGCGAGTGCGCGCGGGACCGACCTGGTGCTCGACGTGGCCTCCAGTGATGCCGCGGCCGCTGCCCTCTACGAGCGCACCGGATGGCGGTGCACCGGCACCAGCACGGCGTCCTGGACCGCCCCCGACGGCAGCCCGGTGTCGCTGCGCCACTACACGTTGCGCTCCAACGCGGCACCAGCCATCGCCGCGAGGCGACGGGCGAGCAGGCCGGCGGCCTCGCGCAGCTCCGGAGGCTCCAGCACCTCCACCTCGTAACTCAGGCGGGCGACGTGCGCGGCGATCCAGTCCAGGCTCTCCCCGCCGACGACCAGCACACACCACCCGTCGCGGTCGTCCTCGACACGCCCCACCTGGGGCGGCACCAACGCCCGTACCCGGTCGGCCGGGGCGTGCACCCGCACCCGGGCGAGATACCGGTATGGCGCCTCGGTCACGGACCGCTGTACGAAGGCGACCGGGTCCGGGTGCTCGCGCGCCCGGAAACGCCAGGTCGTCGGCACCGCCGCCCGCATCCGGTCCAGGCGGAACGTCCGCCAGTCGTCGCGGTCGACGTCCCAGGCCATCAGATACCAGCGGCGGCCGGTCGTGACCATCCGAATCGGCTCGACCGTCCGGTCGCGCTCCCCACCGTCGCGACCGGCGTAGGTGAACCGCACCCGCACCGCGTCTCGACAGGCCCGCGCGAGTGTCACCAGCAGCTCCGCGTCGATCTCGGCCACCGGTCCGATGAGGGTCTCCGTGGAGCCGTGCACGGCCCGCACCTCGGCGCGCAGCCGCGACGGCATCACCTGATCGAGCTTCGCGAGTGCCCGCAGCGCCGCCTCGCCCGCCCCGACGACCGTGCCGCCCGAGGCGAGCCGCAGGGAGACCGCCGTCGCGATCGCCTCCTCGTCGTCGAGGAGCAACGGCGGCAGCCGGGTGCCCGCGCCGAGTTGATAGCCGCCGCCGACGCCCGCCGTCGCGTGCACGGGGTAGCCGAGCGTCCGCAGTCGCTGCACGTCGCGGCGCACGCAGCGGTCGGTGACCCGCAGCTCGGCGGCGAGCTCGGCGGCCGTCCAGGACGGTCGACGCTGCAACAGCGCCAACAGACGCAGCACCCGTTCGGTCGTCGCCTCGACGGTCACGTGCCGATCGTTGCACGAATTGCGGAACGACCCTGTCCGCTAGGTGCGGGAGGCTGGGATCATGACCGACCAGATCAGGAAAGAGGGAGCTGACATGGCCCGCGACATGCAGATCACATTCGACTGCGCCGACCCGGCCGCGTTGGCGGCGTTCTGGGTTGAGGCGCTCGGCTACCAGGTGCAGGCCCCGCCCGGAGACTTCGAGTCGTGGGAGCAGGCACTGGAGGCGATGGGGGTGCCACCGGAGAACCGTAACGACGCCTCAGCGGTGGTCGACCCCGAAGGCTCCAGGCCGCGGCTGTTCTTCCAACGGGTGCCGGAGCACAAGCAGGCGAAGAATCGCGTGCACATCGATGTGCGAGCCGCTCCGGGGCTCACGGGTGACGAGCGGATGGCGGCCCTGGAGGCGGAGGCCGAACGGCTCGTCTCGCACGGCGCCGCCCGGCTCAGTCGTCACGAGCCCGCTCCCCCACTGGGCGCCGGTCACCTCATCATGGCCGACCCCGAGGGCAACGAGTTCTGCCTCGACTGACCGGGCGTTCGCCCAGCTCACTGCCGTAATGGTGGGATGCCATGCGAACATGTGTACGTGTCGCCCGGGGCCAACATCCTGCACGCCGACCTGGACGCGTTCTACGCGTCGGTCGAGCAACGCGACGACCCGCGCCTACGCGGGCGGCCGGTGATCGTCGGTGGGGGCGTCGTCCTCGCGGCCAGCTACGAGGCGAAGGCGCGGGGCGTACGCAGTGCGATGGGCGGTCAGCAGGCGCGCCGGCTGTGTCCGGACGCGATCGTGGTGCCACCCCGGATGTCGGCGTACACGGCGGCGAGCCGCGCGGTCTTCGAGATCTTCCGGCAGACCACCCCGCTGGTCGAGGGGCTCTCCATCGACGAGGCGTTCCTGGACGTGGGCGGCCTGCGGCGGCTCGTCGGGTCACCGGCCGACATCGCCGAGCGGCTGCGTCGGGAGGTCAGTGAACGGGTCCAACTGCCGATCACGGTGGGCGTGGCCCGCACGAAGTTCCTGGCGAAGGTGGCCAGCGGGGTGGCGAAGCCCGACGGGCTGCTGGTGGTCGCGCCGGACGCCGAGTTGGCGTTCCTGCACCCGCTGCCCGTGGAGCGGCTGTGGGGCGTCGGCCCGGTCACCGCCGCGAAGCTGCGGGAACGACGGATCCGTACGGTCGGCGAGGTGGCCCGACTCGGCGAGGCCGCGTTGGTGTCGATGCTCGGGGCGGGCGCCGGTCGGCACCTGCACGCTCTGGCGCACAATCGCGACCCCCGGGCGGTTCAGGTGGGGCGTCGGCGCGGCTCGATGGGCGCCCAGCACGCGCTGAGCCGTAGCCCGCATGCCCCGGCGGAGCTGGATGCCATCCTCGCCGGGCTGGTCGACCGGGTCAGCCGGCGGATGCGGGCGGCCGGGCGGTCCGGGCGCACGGTGGTGCTGCGGCTGCGCTTCGGCGACTACACCCGGGCGACCCGCTCACACACCATCGGCAAGGCGACGGCCGACACGACGTCGCTGCTCACCGCCGCGCGAGCGCTGCTGCGGGCCGCGCTGCCCGAGATCGATCGTCGTGGTGTCACCCTGATCGGTGTTTCGGTGGGCAATCTGGACGACAACCCGGTTCAGCCGGAGCTGCCGTTCCACCGCGAACCGGGTGCGGAGTTGGACGCCGCAGTGGACGCGGTCCGTGACCGGTTCGGATCGGCGGCGCTCACCCGTGCGGTGCTGCTCGGCCGGGATCCGGGCGTCGAGATGCCGCTGCTGCCGGATTGACCGGTCTGCGTGCCGCGTTCGGGGGGCCGAGCTGCGACCGGAGACACATCACAGCAGGTCGGCGGTTTAGCCAGCGGCTGACGGGTGACCCTTGTGGGGTACAGCCTGACAAGGGGGGACCCACGATGTCCGACGACACCAGCAACCGACCGAGCCGTCACGCCGAGCGCCCGCACGACGTGACCGACCCGCTGCTCTGGCAGTTGGCGATCGACGTGCTGAGCGCCCACGAGCCGGACGACGAGGGGCAGTGCCGCAACCTCCAGTGCGCCGGGCAGTCCTGGCCGTGCACGGCTCGCACCGGCGCCGAGCAGTCTCTGCGCGTGTCCCGCGGCACGCCCGCCTCGGACGAGATGCCCATGGACGGCGGCGACAGTGACGATGTCGGCACTGCCTGGCCCGGGGAGGGCGCGGTACCGGCCCAGCGATGGGCCCGCAATGCCGACCCGGTGGCGTCGCATCGCGGATCGAAGGCGTCCGCCTCGGCGGCGTGACGGCGGGGTGCACCGGCACGAACACACGGCGCTGCTCAGCGCCACACACAGGAACGCTCGGCCGGTGACCCGGCCGAGCGTTCGTGTGTCATCCGTCAGAGGCTGAGCCGCTGGCCCGGGAAGATCAGACCCGGGTCGGTGCCGACCAGCGGCCGGTTGTGCTCGTACAGGGCCTGCCAGCCGCCGGCCACCCGGTGGGTGTCGGCGATCTCCGACAGGGTGTCGCCCGGCTTGACCAGGTACTGGTCGCCCGCCGTCGGCGCGGTGCGCTCGTGGTTGCGGGTCGCCGGCTGCTCGCCGCGCGACGACCGCTCCTGCGGCGTGGTGGGCTTCGCGGTCGACTTCGTCGACGGCTTCTCGGTCGACTTGGTCGACGGCTTCGCGGTCGACTTGGTCGACGGCTTCTCGGTCGACTTGGTCGCGGAGCCGCCCTTCTTGCCGCAGGTCGGCCAGGCGCCGATGCCCTGCCCGTCGAGCACCTTCTCGGCGACGGCGATCTGCTCGCCGCGGCTGGCCAGGTCAGCGCGGGCGGCGTACTTCTTGCCGCCGTAACCGGCCCAGGTGCCCTGCGAGAACTGCAATCCGCCGTAGTAACCGTTGCCGGTGTTGATCTTCCAGTTGCCACCGGACTCGCACTGGGCGATCGCGTCCCAGTTGACCGCGGCCTGCGCTGGGGCGGCCGGCCCGAAGAGGGCGACGGCGCCGGTGACCGCACCGACGGCCAGGGTGCCGACGGCGAGACGGCGGGTGGTGACCCGTCGATGACGGGGGGTGTAGACAGACGTCATGTGAGCTTCCTCCACGCCGGCGAGGTGAGCTGTCGGGTTCGGGCCGAGGAGCCCGGCCGCACGGTGGCGGCTTCACCCCGAGGTGACATGCACCGAGGAACGTTGGGTCCCCCGCTCCTGCCCGGTGACTGGGTTCCGACGACCGGGGGCAGGATTTGGCGTTGCCGGCCGTGGTGTCCGCAATGGCGAACCCGACCGACGTTAGGCACGGTCGGTGACGGTCGCCCACCCCCTGTGAACTTCTTCACCGGGCCACGCGGGGCGGGTCGCGCAGCGGTTGCGAGCGATCGACGTCTGTGCAGTCACCATCATGGACCGTTTCCGATCAGACGTCGGTCCCGGTGGTGCGTGCCGAGACGAGCGGGTGGGTGTCACCGCCCCGCTGGAACCGCTGGTGGCGAATTGACGTTCGAGCAAGAAACGGTAGATCGACGGTCGCGATGCTCCTGGGCATGCCGGGTTGACCCGAGCAGCCAAGCCCGCCCAGGAGGAGATCATGCCGATCCACCAGAACCGCACCGGGCGCCGCAGCGCCGCCGCCATCCTGCTGACCGTGCTGGCCAGCGCCGGACTCGCCGCGCTCGCGCCGACCGCCGCGCAGGCGGCCAGCACGTGCACCAGCCTGACCTTCTTCCGCGTCGGTGGCTACCCGGGCGGTGCCGACATGCACGTGCCCACCATCGGCTGGCAGGACGGTAACAAGACCTGCTACCTGGAGTACGGCCACTCCAACAGCGCGGTCAAGGTGTTGCAGGAGGCGCTGAACAACTGCTACTCCCAGTCCCTGAGGCTCGACGGCCAGTACGGCACCAACACCCGGAATGCCGTCCGGGCCGCGCAACGTCAGATCAACCAGACCTGGGAGTGGGCGAACATCGCCGAAGACGGCGAGTATGGCCCGCAGACCCGGGCGTGGATGGGCTTCGCGATCTTCGGGGTCAACGGTGGCCCGGTCATCCCGAACGTCTGCTACTACCCGGGCTGACCCGCGCGACGGCGCCGGCCGGAATCCCCCGTTGGATTCCGACCGGCGCCGTCGTGGCGTCTCCGGTCCCTCCCCCGCACCGGAGACTCCGGCCCTCAACACACCCGTACGGCCTCGATGCGCGTGTTCCAGGTGCCGCCAATCGCGGCCGAGTCATACGCCAGGTTCGCCCGGTAGCCGTAGGCGTGCTGGTAGCCGAGCAGGCCGGTGGCATTGGCGTTGTCCCAGAAGGTGGAGACGGTGCCGGACGGCCGGTTGTTCTTGATCGACTGGGCCCTGTTGCGGAAGTACGAGGGCAACGTCACGTCGTTACAGCCGTTGTACGGCCCGTCGAGGTAGAAGACGTCACCGGAGAAGTTGATCCCGGCGTAGAGGCAGAGCAGGTTCGAGGGGCAGGCGTAGTTGGCAGCCTGGGCCGGGCTCGGGGCGGCGCCGAACACGGCGGTCAGGGCAACCGTGGCAACCAGGGCGGACGTGAGCCTTCGCCGAATGCTTCGCACGTGAGTGACCTCCAGGTCTCGTCACGACCGCGTCGGCCGTGAGTCGAATTGCCGACATCGGATTGAGAGATGTCGCTGTGCCTACGATGATCTGCGCGGAAGGTCGACGGATTCCTGCCGGAACCTCAATCCGGCTGTGCCGGCGGGGTTGGCCGACCGGCGGCACGGGGGCGAGCGGCGATTCATGGAGATTCGGATCCTCGGACCAGTCGAGGTGTGGTCGAACGGCCAACTGATCGACGCGGGAGCGGCCCGGCAACGCGCCGTCCTCGCCGCGCTGGCGGTCGACGTGGGCCGGCCGGTTCGCGCGGAATCCCTGGTGGATCGGGTCTGGGGTGACTCCCCGCCTCCCCGGGTCCGGCACAACCTGCACGTCTACCTCGCTCGGATCCGCCGGGTGCTGACCGCTGCCGGGGCGCCGGACGCGCTGGTCCGCCGCTCCGGCGGATACCTGCTGGACCTACCGCCGGAGACGGTCGACGGACAGCACTTCGACGCACTGCGGCAGCGGGCCGTCGAGCTGGCCGACGACGACCCGGAGCGGTCGGAGCTGCTGCGCCGGGCCATGGCGCTGTGGCGCGGCGAGCCGCTGGCCGGGTTGCCCGGCGAATGGGCGGCCCGGGTTCGGCAGGACTGGCACCGCCGGCACACCGAAACCGTCGTGCAGTGGGCCCGCAACCTGCTGCGCCGGGGTGAGCCGACGGCCGTGATCGACCCGTTGACCCGGCTCGCCGACGAGCACCCGCTCGACGAACCGGTCGCCGCCGCGCTACTGCACGCGCTGGCCGCCGCGGGGCGGAGCGCACAGGCGCTGGCGTACTACGCCCGCTTACGGGACCAGTTGACCGACGCGCTCGGCGCGGACCCGAGCACCGAGCTTCGCCAGCTGCACCAGGCCATCCTGCGCGGTGAGATCACCGTGCCGACACCCCCCGCCGAGCCGACCCCGACACACACTGCGGCCGGCCCCGTCGCGCGGCTCGACCAGGCACACCCGGTCCCGGCGCAGTTGCCCTCGGACGTCCGGGGCTTCGCCGGACGGGGTGCGGAGCTGACCCAACTGGACGCGCTACGGACGGCTGCCGAGGCGCATCCCGGTGCGGTGCCGGTGGCGGTGATCTCCGGGCTGGCCGGGGTGGGCAAGACGGCGCTGGCCGTGCACTGGGCGCACCGGGGGGTCGAGCATTTCCCCGATGGGCAGCTCTACGCCAACCTGCAGGGCTACAGCCACAGCGGCGTGGTGCGCAGCGCGGAGCAGGTGGTGCGCGGCTTCCTGACGGCGCTCGGGGTGTCGCCCCGGGATCTGCCGTTCGACCCGCAGGAGCAGACAGCGCTGTACCGCAGCCTGCTGGCCGGCCGACGGATGCTGGTATTGCTGGACAACGCCCGGGACGCCGCGCAGGTCCGGCCGCTGCTGCCCGGGTCCGCCCACTGCCTGGTGCTGGTGACGAGCCGGGACCGGCTGACCGGCCTGGTGGCCACCGAGGGCGCCGAGCCGCTGGTGCTGGACCTGCTCACCGCCGCGGACGCGGAAGCACTGCTGCACGCACGGATCGGGGTGCGGGCCGCGATGGAACGAGCCGCCGTCGGCGAGTTGGTCGGGCTCTGCGACCGGCTGCCGTTGGCGCTGGTCGTGGTGGCGGCCCGGGCGGTTGTCCGGCCTCAGCTCTCCCTGGCCGAGCTTGGCGCGCAGTTGCGGACCGACGGTGGGCTGGGCGGGCTGGACGCGGGCGACCACGCCAGCAGCGTGCGGACGGCGCTGTCCTGGTCGTACCGCCTGTTGACCGGGCCGACCGCCCGACTCTTCCGGTTGGTGGGCGGCAGCACGGACGTGACGCTCAGTACGGCGGCCGGAGCCAGCCTCGCCAGCGTCGAGCACCGCGAGGTGCGGACGGCATTCGCCGAACTCGCCGACGCGCACCTGGTGCTGGAGCGCGGCCCGGACCGGTACGGGATGCACGACCTGCTGCGGGCCTTCGCGGCCGAGCTCTCCGGCGAGCAGGACCCGGTCGGCGATCGGGCTGTGGCGCGGGGTCGACTCTTCGACCACTACCTGCAGAGCGCGCACGCTGCTGCCGTGCTGCTGCACCCGCACTGGGACCCGATCGCGCTGCCGCCGGCCGTCGCCGGGGTCCGACCCGAAAAGGTCAGCGATCACGACGAGGCGACGGCATGGTTCGCCCGGGAGCGTGAGGTGCTGATCGCACTGGTCGAGCGGTGCGCGGCCAGCGGGTTCGACCGGCACGCCTGGCAGCTGGCCTGGAGTTTGACCATTTTCCTGGACCGGCAGGGCAGCTGGCACGACCAGCTGGCGGTGCAGCGGACGGCGCTGGTCGCCGCGCGCCGCAGCGGCGACTTGGCCGGGCAGGCACACGCGCACCGCAGTCTGGCCCGGGCCCAGGCCCGGCTGGGCCGGCTCGACGAGGCACCCGGTCAGCTCCAGCGGGCACTGGAGCTGTTCCGGGCCCTCGACGACCCGGCCAACCAGGGGCACACCTGCCTGGACCTGGCTGAGATGGCCGACCGGCAGGGCCGGCGCGCAGAGGTCGTCCAGCACGCGGAGGGGGCGCTGACGTTGTACCGCACGGCCGGGCACCGGTACGGGCAGGCGATGGCGTTGAACGCGATCGGTTGGTACCGCGCCCAACTGGGTGAGCACCACGCCGCGATCGAGGCGTGTCGGCAGGGCTTGGCGCTGTTGCGGGAGTTCGACGACCGCCACGGTGAGGCCCCGACCTGGGACACCCTCGGCTACGCGCAGCACCGCGCGGGGCGACCGGCGGAGGCGGTCGACTCGTACCGGCACGCGGTGGAGCTGTACCGGGAGTTCCGGGACCGGTACTACGAGGCGGACACGCTGGGGCACCTGGCCGAGGCGCAGGCCGAGGCCGGCGACCTGGCCGGGGCGGCCCGGAGCTGGCGGACGGCGTTGAGCATCCTCGACGACCTCGGGCACCCGGACGCGGAGCGTATCCGTCGTCGGCTCACGGACGCCGACGGACCGTGACCGGCCGTCGGGTCGCAACGACAGAGACGACCAGCAGGATCAGGGACAGGAACGGAAACCAGTCTCCCGTACGCGAATAGACCGTGCGCCACCCTGCCGTCGGCGCGGCGCTGACCAACAGCTCAGCGTCACCGGCGGTGGTCTCACCCAACATCCTGCCGGCGGGGTCGGTCACCGTCAGCCGGCCGAGCGCGGCGGCGCGGACCACTGTGAGACCGTTCTCCACACTGCGGACCAGGGCCATCCGACTGTGCAGCCAGCCGTCGGAGGTGAAGTCCAGGGCGGGGACGAGCAGCACAGCGGTGCCCTTCGCCCGATACCGCCGCACCAGGCCGGGATAGTCGAGGTCCTTACAGATCGCGACGCCGAACCGCCCGTCCACGATCACGTCGTCATCTCCCGGTGTCAGCCAGTCCTCCAGGCCCGGAACCACATGCTGTTTCTCGTAGGTCGTGACCGACCCACCCGGCTTCAGCACCAGGGCGACGTTGCGCGCCGTGCCGTCCCGCCGCAGCACCGCGCCGACGACGACCTGCGCCTCGGTCTGCTGGAGCGCGTCCACGAGCACGGGCAACGTCGTGTCCGTGACGGCGAACACCTTCTCCGGCAGCACGACAATCCGTGCCCCTCGAGCGACCAGGCCCGCCACTCGCGCAACGTACCGGGTGAGCAGGTCACGGCCGGGCGGTTCGTCGATCGGGAGCCCGTCCTCGGGCTGTTGCAGGGCAACGAGGCCGACGGCCAGCGGCTCGGCCGCGTCCGGGGAGCGGCTCAGTGACCAGGCCGACCATCCGCCGACGCCGAGCAGGAGAGCGAGCAGGCAGATGAGGGCGGAGCGTGAGCTTTCCAGCCGGGTGGTGAGGACAGGCCGCATGCTTCTGAGCAGAGCGGCAACGGCGATCGGGACGGCGAGCAGCAGGTAGGTGACGCCCCAGACACCGGTGAGCGCGGTCAGCTGGATGACGGGGCGGACGTCGGCCTGCGTGTAGGCGAGGCTCCACCACGCGCCGTGCGGGAACAGGCGGGACGCGGCGTACTCGCCCAGCACCCACAGCGACGGCACGGTGAGGACGGCGGTCACGGTTCGTCCGCGCAGCAGGAGTGCCCTGGCGAGCAGGACCGTGCCGCCAGCCAGGGCGAGGCCGAGCAGGACCACGCCGGCGATCACGGGGACCGGTAGTCGCAGGGTGCCGAGGTAGTACCCGAGGACACCGAGCTGGCCGATCAACCAGGCGAGGATCGCCGCGCCGAGTGCGGTCCTCGGGCGCACCCGCAACGAGGCGAGGATCAGCGGAATCGGGGCGAGCCAGGTCAGCGCGGCAACCGGATGCAGCCCGGAGCCACCGAGCCAGAGCAGACCACTGAGGAGCGTGGCGACGATCGTCATCATGCGTCGATCGTGCGGCGGGGGCGGCCGGGGCGGATCGCCGTACGAGCTGAGTTTGATCTGGTCCTGTGGAGGGAGGCGCGGGAGCGCCGGGCCGGACGATACTGCCGACGTGAAGCGGTACGTCAATCTCGCCGTCACCATGGCCGCCGTCACCGCGACCGTGCTGCCCGCCCTGGTCGCCGGGCCAGGCGCCTGGTGGGTGCTACCGCTCGCGGTCGCGTCGTCGGTGCCGGTGCTGTGGCGTGACCGCGCGCTGCTCGGGGTCGCGTTCGTCGTGGGTTGCGCCACGACCGTCTCCGCCTCGCTCGGCGCGCCCCCGCTGTTGCCGGTCGGCCCGCTCGTCTGCCTTTACACGTTCGCGGCGCGGGCCTCCCTGCGTATCCGCCTGCTCGGCATCGTGCTCACCGCCGCCGGCCTCCTGTTCTCGCTGCTCTATCCGCACCCGGACGTCGAGGTGCTGCGTTACCTGGCAGTCGCCTACATTTTCTCGTACGCCCTGGGCACCAGCACCCGCGCCCGCCGTACCCAGGCCATGGCCGTCGCCGAACGCGATCGTCGCGTCGCCGGTGAACGCGAGGCGGCCGTACTGAGCGAACGCACCCGCATCGCCCGCGACCTGCACGACATCCTCACCCATGCAGTCGGCGTCATCATCGTCCAAGCGGAGGCGGGTCCGCTCCTGGTCCGCTCTCATCCAGACCGCGCCGACGCCACCTTCGCCACGATCGCCGCCACCGGCCGGGACGCGATCGGCCAGTTGCGTCGCGCGGTCGGCAGTCTGCACGAGCCCGCCGACCAGCCATTCGACCAGCCGGGCCTGGCTCACCTCCCCGCCCTCGTCGAACGCGTGCGCGCCACCGGCCTCGACGCCGTCCTCACCGTCTCGTCCCCACCGTCCGAACCGCCGGCGGACGTCGGGGTAGCCGCCTACCGGATCGTGCAGGAGTCGCTGACCAATGTGGTCCGGCATGCCGAGGCACGATCGGTAGGCATCCTGCTGGACTACACAGCGGACTCCCTGACCGTGTCGATCACCGATGACGGCCGCGGCGACCGGGCCTCCGGTGCCGACATGCCCGGATACGGGATCGTCGGCATGCGCGAGCGCGCCCAGGCCTGCGGCGGAACCCTGCACACCGGCCCGGCCTCCGACAGCCACGGCTTCACCGTTACCGCCATCCTCCCCCTCCCCCCATCGGCAATGCTCTGATGCCAGGAGTCGTGGGTGTGTCGACGCTGGCGGTGTTCTGATGCTGCGCGTCGTACTCGCCGACGATCAGGACCTGTTCCGGGCCGGGTTCGCCACGATCCTCGGCGCCGAGCCGGACATCCAGGTGGTTGCCGAGGCCCCCGACGGTGCCGCCGCCGTGCGGGCCGCCATCGAGCACCGTCCCGATGTCGTCCTGATGGACATGCGGATGCCCGTCCTCGACGGTGTCGCCGCGACCCGTCAGGTCTGCGCACTCACCCCGAGCCGGGTTCTCGCCCTGACCATGTTCGACACCGACGACTACCTGTACGCGGCCCTGCGTGCCGGCGCCAGTGGCTTCATGCTCAAGGACGCTCCTCGAGCCGACCTGGTGAACGCCGTCCGCGTGGTCGCCGCCGGGGACGCGCTGCTCGCCCCCGCCGTCACCGCCCGCGTGATCGGCGAACTGCACCGGCGCGGGCACCCGGACCCCGCCCGGGCCGCCGCGGTGACCGCCCTGACCGCCCGCGAGACGGACGTACTGCGCCTGATCGCGGCCGGGCTGTCCAACGCCGAGATCGCCGCCCACCACCACCTCAGCGAGCACACGGTGAAGACCCATGTCGGCAACCTGCTCACCAAACTGCACCTGCGCGACCGCGCCCAGGCGGTGATGATCGCCTACGAGTCCGGCCTGGTGGTCCCCGGCCACTGACGTGACCGGCCGGCGGGGCCCGCTGCTCGGGCGGCCCGCCGGCCGGAGGGGTACGCCTCCTACAGGGTGCGCGCCAGCCGGTCGGCGAGCGTCCGGGTGAAACGGGCCGGGTCGGTCAGCTCACCGCCCTCGGCGAGCACCGCCAGGCCGTACAGCAGCTCGGCGGTCTCGGTCAGGGCGACGGAGTCGCTGCCCTGCTCGTGGGCCTTGCGCAGCCCGGCGACCAGCGGGTGACCGGGATTGATCTCCAGAATCCGCTTGGTCGGGGGAACCTCGTGCCCCATCGCCCGGTACATCTTCTCCAGGGTCGGGGTGAGGTCGTGCGCGTCGCCGACGACGCAGGCCGGTGAGGTGGTCAACCGCGACGACAGGCGGACCTCGCGGACGCTGTCGGTCAGGGTGGTGCCCAACCAGTCGAGCAGCGCCGCGAACTCCTGTCGCTGCTGCTCGCGCTCGGCCTCGGCCTGCTGCTTCTCCTCATCGGTGTCCAGGTCGATCTCGCCCTTGGCGATCGAACGCAGCGGCCGGCCGTCGTACGCGCCCACCCGCTCGACCCACACCTCGTCGACCTGGTCGGTGAGCAGCAGCACCTCATGCCCCTTGGCCCGGAACGCCTCCAGGTGCGGCGAGTTCTCGATGGCGGCCCGGGAGTCACCGGTGGCGTACCAGATGTCGCTCTGGCCGTCCTTCATCCGCGCGACGTAGCCGGCCAGGTCGGTGGGCTCGGCCGGGTCGTGGGTGGAGGCCACCGACAGGATGTCCAGCAGGGTGTCGCGGTTGTCCGTGTCGTCGATCAGCCCTTCCTTGACCACCGCGCCGAACTCGGTCCAGAAGGTGCGGTAGCGCTCGGCGTGGTTGGCCTTCAGGTCCTTGACCGTGGCGAGGATCTTCTTCACCAGACGGCGGCGGACGATCTGGATCTGTCGGTCCTGCTGGAGGATCTCCCGGGAGATGTTCAGCGACAGGTCGTGCGCGTCGACCACGCCCTTGACGAAGCGCAAATAGGTGGGGACCAGCGCCTCGCAGTCGTCCATGATGAATACACGCTTGACGTAGAGCTGGACGCCACGGCGGCCCTGCGGGGAGAACAGATCCAGTGGGGCGTGGCTGGGCAGGAACAGCAGCGCCTCGTACTCGAAGGTGCCCTCGCCCTTCATGTGTACGACCTCGAGCGGGTCGGCCCAGTCGTGGCTGACGTGCTTGTAGAACTCGTTGTACTCGGCGGCGTCGACCTCGTCGCGGGGCCGCGCCCAGAGCGCCTTCATCGAGTTGAGGGTCTGCACCTCGCTGGTGGCGTCCGCGCCGTCAGCGCCGGGGCGCTCGACACTCATCCGGATCGGCCAGGCGATGAAGTCGGAGTATCGCTTGACGATCTCCCGGATGGTCCACTCGGCGGTGTAGTCGTGCAGGTTGTCCTCGGTGTCGACCGGCTTGAGGTGCAGCGTCACCGTGGTGCCCTGGGGCGCCTCGTCGACCGTCTCGATCGAGTACGTGCCCTCGCCGGCGGACTCCCACCGCGTACCGCCGGTCTCGCCGGCCTTGCGGGTCAGCAGGGTGACCCGATCGGCGACCATGAACGCGGCGTAGAAGCCAACGCCGAACTGGCCGATCAGGTCCTGCGAGGCGTGGGTGTCGGCGGATTCGCGCAGCTGGCGCAGCAACTCGGCGGTGCCGGACTTGGCGATGGTGCCGATCAGCTTGACGACCTCGTCGCGGGTCATCCCGATGCCGTTGTCCCGCACGGTGAGGGTGCGGGCGTCCCGGTCGACCTCAAGTGCGACGTGCAGGTCGTCGGTGTCGGCGACGAGGTCCTTGTCGACCAGCGTGGCCAACCTGAGCTTGTCCAGCGCGTCGGACGCGTTGGAGATGATTTCCCGCAGGAAGACGTCCTTGTTCGAATAGATCGAGTGGACCACCAACTGGAGGAGCTGACGCGCCTCGGCCTGGAACTCCAACGTCTCGGCCTGGTTACTCACACCGTCTCCCTGCTCGGCTCGTGCGGAGGTTCGCGGAAAGGATACGAGCCGTCACCGGCCGGGTGGTGGCCGCATCCGGGTCGTATTCCCGATCCGGGCGCGCCACCCGCGTGACATGGCTGACTTTGCCCGACAGAAGTCAGGTCGGATAGCGTGACGGCATGAAGATCGCTGGAAGTACCGCCCTCGTCACCGGCGCCAACCGCGGCTTCGGCCGGCACCTGGCCGCCGAACTCCTCGCCCGCGGCGCCACCGTCTACGCCGGCGCCCGCAACCCGGACACCGTCGACCTGCCAGGCGTGACGCCGGTGCGGCTGGACATCACCGACCCCGCCTCGATCACCGCCGCCGCCAAGTTGGCCGGCGACGTGAACCTGCTGATCAACAACGCCGGCATCGATTCCCGGACCGACCTGCTGGACGGCGACCTGGACCTCGTCCGGCTCGAACTGGAGACCCACTACGTGGGCAACCTGTCGATGATTCGGGCGTTCGCACCGGTCATCACCGGCAACGGCGGCGGGACCATCCTCAACGTGCTCTCCGTGTTGTCCTGGGTGAACTTCCCCCTGCACGGGGCCTACGGTGCCGCGAAGTCGGCCGAGTGGGCGATGACCAACGCGCTGCGCATCCAGCTCGCCGAGCGGGGCGTCCGGGTCGCCGGCCTGCACGTCGGCTACATGGACACCGACATGGCCGCCACGGTCACCGGCCCGAAGTCCGACCCGGCGCTGATCGCCCGGATCGGGGTGGACGGCATCGAGGCCGACGCGTACGAGATCGTGACCGACGACATCAGCCGTCAGGTCCAGGCGGGGCTAGCCGGAGGGGTCTCCGCGCTCTACCCGCAACTCCCCTAAACCCCCGCCCCGCCCGCGTACCCCGCGCGCCCCTTGCGGCCCGCGCGCCCCTTGCGGCCCGCGTACCCCGCGTGCCCCGCGCGCCCGCGCCCCTCGGTCCCGCGATCTAGGGCGAATCGTCGTCAGACGATCTCCGTTCACAGCAATCTGCCCTAGATCGACGCGCGCTGCCCTAGATCGACGGGCGGCGGGCGGCGGGCGACGGGCGCTGGGCATGGTCGCCGGGTGGAGGCGAACGGGGTGCCTCCACCCGGCGACCCGCCGTCAGCTTGCCTGCAGCGTCACGTCGTCGATCACGAAGCTGGTCTGCAGCGAGGAGTCCTCGGTGCCGGTGAAGGTCAGCGTCACCGTCTGCCCGGCGTACGCGGCCACGTTGAGCGTGCGCTGGACGTAGCCGGTGGCGGCGTTGAGGTTCGAGTACGTCGCCAGCGTGGTCGAGCCCACCCGGACGGTGAGCTTGTCGTAGGCCGTGGAGCTGGTGGTCTCGGCAGTGTCGATGTGCAGCCAGAACGACAGCGTGTAGCTGGCGCACCCGGCCGGTACGGTCACCGACTGGGACAGGGTCTCGGTGCGGGTGCTCCCGTACCCGTTGAGCCATGCCTTGTACGACCCGGTCCGGGCCGGCTGGCTGCTGGAGTTGGTGATCACGCCGGAGGACGCGGTCCACGGCGTGCTGCCGCTCTCGAAGCCGCCGTTGCCGATCACCTGACCGCCTGCGCAGCCGCCGGTGCCCGTCACGGTGAGGGTGAGGCTGGCGGTGCGGGTGACCGAGCCGGTGCCGGTGACCGTGACGGTGAAGGTGCCGGTCGCCGCGCTGGCCGACGCGGTCAGGGTCATCGTGGCCGAGCCGCCGGAGGTCACCGAGGACGGGCTGAAGGAGACGCTGACCCCGCTGGGCGCGCCGGAGGCCGAGAGGCTGACCGACTGGGCGGAACCGGCGGTGGTGGCGGTGGCCACCGTCGCGGTGGTGCTGGCGCCCCGCGCGACGGTGCGCGTCGTCGGGTTGACAGCGACGGAGAAGTCGTTGGTCGGGGTGCCCCCGCCCACGGCGAGCTGCCACAGCGCGTACGCGACGCCGTCCGCGGCCCGGTTCAGCACGGTGGCGCTGACGTTGGCGGTGGTGTCGCAGGCCCGGTGGTAGCACGGGTCGTAGGCGGCGTTGGCGGTGCCGCCCCACTTGGCCGCCTGGGCGCTGGTCTTGCGGGCACTGGCGCCCGCGGCGTAGCCGGAGGTGAGGATGCCGGCCTGCTGGAAGTAGTAGTCGTCGGAGCGGCCCTGACCCTCGACGTTCTCCTCGGGTTGCAGCCCCAGCGAGTCCCAGTACGCCTTCAGCGGCGCCGCTGTGGTGGACGTGACCCGGTTGATGAAGTAGCCACCGTTGACCGAGCCGACCATGTCGAAGTTGTAGTAGCCCTTGATGTAGCCCCGCTGGGTGGTGTTGAGCGAGTTGACGTAGAACCGGGAGCCGTTGAGCCCCTGCTCCTCGTCGGTCCACCAGGCGAACCGCACCCGCTTGGTCATGGTCGGGTTCTGCGCGGCCAGGACCAGCGCGTTCTCCAGCAGGGTCGACGATCCGGTGGCGTTGTCATTGATGCCCGGACCGGCCGAGACGCCGTCCAGGTGAGCGCCGAACATGACCACCTGGTCGGCCGGGCCGCCGGGCCACTCGGCGATGAGGTTGTTCGAGGGGTACGTGCAACTGGAGCAGTTCTGCTCGCTGACGGTGTAGCCGGCCGCCTGGAGCTTGCTCTTCACGTAGTTGAGCGAGGCGGTGTAGCCGGCCGAACCAGCCCGCCGGTTGCCGCCGTTGCTGGTGGCGATGGAGTTGAACTGGGTCAGGTGCGCCTGGACGTTGGTGACGGAGATGTCCGGTGCTGCCAACGCGACGGCGGGCGCGGCGATCGGCCGGGCCACCGTCGTCACGGGCGTGGGTGACGCGGCCACCGGCTGGGCGGCCAGCGTCACCGTCATTCCGGCGAACACGGCAAGCGCGACTCCCGCGCTCAGCGTTCTGCCTCTCATGGGGGCTCCTCGGGGTTGGAGAGATACCCGAGACAATTACAGATATCGATCTCGTGGGCATCGGTCGTTCGTCCGGAACCGCCACCGGTTCGACGGTGGGTACCGGCGTCGGCACAGGTGAGTAGAGGTGCCAGGATGGGTAGGTAACGCAGCAGGGGTCGTCGGGCCCGGAACGGGGGCTTGCGATGGGGCCGGGTCGAGCGTGACACGACCCAGCAGTGGCCTGTTCACCGGCGGCGGTGACACCGGCAGGTTGATGGCAGAGCTGGACTGGGCCCGCACTCCGCTGGGCCCGGTGACCGGATGGCCGCAGAGCCTGCGCGCCGCGGTGCAGCTGGTGCTGTCCTCCCGGTACCCCATGCTGCTGCTCTGGGGTGAGAGCTACTCCCAGCTCTACAACGACGCGTACTCCGCGCTGATCGGCGACAAGCACCCGGCCGCGCTCGGCGACGACGTGCGGGTGACTCTGGCCGAGGGCTGGGACGTGCTCGCCCCGCTGATCCAGCAGGCCATGGCAACCGGAGTGGCCAGCTGGGTCCCCGCCCTGCGGCTGCTGCTGGAGCGGGCCGGCTACCGCGAGGAGGCCTACTTCAGCGTCTCGCACGCCCCGGCCCGGGACGACGACGGCCGTACCGTCGGCGTGCTCGCGGTGTGCAGCGAGGTCACCGAGCAGGTGGTCGGCGAACGCCGGCTGCGCCTGCTGCGCGACCTGTCCGTTCTCGGCGACGGACGCACCGTCGACGTGGACGCCACCGGCGCTCGGCTGATCGACGCGATCGACGGCCATCCGCTGGACGTGCCGTTCGCCGCCATCTACGTGCGTGACGGCGCGGTGCTGCGGCGGATCGCCGGCGGCGGCCAGGGGCACCCGGGAGTGCTGCCGGACACCGTCGAGTTGGCCGCACCGGGCCCGGGGGCGTACGCCTGGGGGCTGCCGGACGCCGCCGAGGGCCGACCGGCCCAGGTGACCGACGTCGCCGACCGGCTGCCACTGCCCGCCGGCCCGTGGGGCGACCCGGTTCGCACCGCGCTGGCGCTGCCGCTGCCCTCGGGTGACGAGGATCAGCCGCTCGGCGTACTGGTGGCGGGGGTCAGCCCCAGCCGAGGGCTCGACGAGGCGTACCGGGCCTTCACCCAACTCCTGGCCCAGCAGATCTCGGTGGCGCTGCGCAACGCCCAGGAGTACGAGGAGGAGCGGCGCCGAGTCGAGGCGTTGGCCGAACTGGACCGGGTCAAGACCGACTTCTTCGCCAACGTCAGCCACGAGTTCCGTACCCCGTTGACCCTCATCCTCGGCCCGCTGACCGACGCCCTCACCGACGCCACCACGCTGCTGGCACCGGTGCAGCGGGAGCGGGCGGAGACCGCCTGGCGTAACGCCACCCGGCTGTTGACCCTGGTCAACAGCCTGCTCACCTTCTCCAGCCTGGAGGCCGGGCGCGCCCGCAGCGACGCCCGCGTGGTCGACCTGGCCGCGCTCACGGCCGAGCTCACCGGTGTGTTCCGGGCCGCCGTCGAGCGGGCCGGGCTGACTCTTGAGGTGGTCTGTCCACCGCTGCCCCGGCCGGTCACGGTCGACCCGGTCAACTGGGAACGCGTCGTCACGAACCTGCTGTCCAACGCCCTGAAGTACACGTTCATCGGCCGCATCCGGGTCGCCCTGGACGCCGACGATGAGGAGGTACGCCTCACCGTCGCGGACACCGGTATCGGCATCGCCGAACGAGACCTGCCGAAACTCTTCGAACGCTTCCACCGGGTGCAGGGCGCCCGCTCGCGCAGCCACGGGGGCACGGGCATCGGCCTGGCCCTGGTGCACGAGTTGGCCCGGCTTGAGGGCGGTGAGGTCCGGGTGACGAGCCGAGTGGGCGTCGGCAGCACCTTCACCGTGGCGCTGCCCTGGTCGGCGGCACGCCGCACGGCGGTGACCGGTCCGCTACTGGACGGGCGGGGTGACGCGGCCCGCGCCGCTGTCGAGGAGGCGATGGGCTGGCTCGCCGAGCCGGGCGGCAGTCTGACGGAGCCCGTCCGTGCGCCCGGGACGGCCGTGGACGAACTTGCCGGGGCGCGGATCCTGGTCGCCGACGACAACAGCGACATGCGGGCGTACCTCAGCCGGCTGCTCGCCGGGCAGGGTTGGCGGGTGCGGGCCGTCACCGACGGCCGGCAGGCCCTCGACGAGGTCCACCGCGACCTTCCGGACCTGGTCCTCACCGATGTGATGATGCCGGTGCTGGACGGCTTCGACCTGGTGCGCAGGCTGCGCGCAGACCCGGCGACCCGGGCGCTGCCGGTGCTGGTGCTCTCCGCCCGTGCCGGCGGAGAGGCCAGCGTGGAGGGCCTGAGCCTGGGCGCCGACGACTACCTGGTGAAGCCGTTCGCCGCCGCCGAGCTGATCGCCCGGATCCGGGCCACCATTCGCCGAGCCCGCGACCGCACCCACCCGGCCGCCGCCAACGGCACAGCGACAGTCGGCGCCGCACCGGCGTCGGCACGGTCCGCCGCGGTCAGCGCCGTCGCGCCGGCCCCGGCGGTCGACGAACCACCGGTCGAGGGGCCGTCGGCCGACGCCGTCCCGGGTACCACCGGCGAACCCGACTCGGACGCGTCCGTGGTCGCGGAGGTCCTGGCCGACCGGGACGGGCTGGGCGAGATCCTGGACGTCGGGTGGACGTACCCGTCGGCACCCACCTCGGCCGCGGCGATGCGTCGGGATGTCCGGCTGACGCTGGGCGACCTCGATGTCGACCCGGACGTGCTGGAGGATCTGCTACTCGCCACGTCGGAGGCGATGAACAACGCTGTCGAGCACGCGCAGCGGCCCAGCCGTCCGGAGGTGCGGCTGCGGGTCCAGGTGGGCGGTGGTCTGATCCGGATCTCGGTGCGGGATTTCGGCACCTGGCGGGACCGCCGGCCAGCGATGGACCGGGGACGGGGCGCGCTGCTGATGAACGCCTACGGCGACGTGCGGCTGGTCTCCACCGCTGCGGGGACGACCGTGACCATCGAGCGCCGGCTGACCGGCCCGGCCTGAGCGACCAGCCGCCAGCGCGTCAGAGTCGGCGGCCGCTGCCGTCGCGGGCGATGATGCCGTCGAGCCGCTCCCCCGGGGTCAGATCGGCCGGGTCGAACCAGAAGATCACCACCGCCTTGTCGGCACTCCAGCGGGTCAGCCGGGCATCGACCTGCCGGCCGTCCGCCGTGCCGATGATCCGCTGGGCCGGGCCGACGAAGTACCCGAAGGTGGGCACCGGCGCGGCCGATGCCCGCTCGCCGTAACCGATCTGGTGGAACCCGGGCCCGCGGTCAGCTCCTTCGACGTCGTTGACCAGGATGTCCGTGGTCAGCGTGCCGTCCGGGGCGCGGCGACCGGCGGCCAGCCCGATGGACACCTTGGGTTGGCCGGGCACCGACACACTGACGACGTAGTACACACGCTGGTCGGTGCCGTGCCGCACCCCGCTGTCGATCACCTGGCCCAGGGGCTTCGGGGACGGTACGTCGAGGGCCGTCGGCGGCGGTGGCGTGGGCCCCAGCGAGTTCGGCACCATCGGCGAGACAACGGCCGGTGGCGGAGCGACGGCGACCGGCGGTGGACGCTCGGTCGTCGGCGGATCGCCTGGGCGGGCGCCGACCGCCACCACGACGACGACGACGGCCAGCCCGGCCGCGAGCGTCGCCCCTCCGGCTCCGGCGACCCGTCGACGGGTACGCAGTCGCCGCCCCTCGCGCATGACGGTGGCCAGGTCAAGCGTGGCGTCGGGGCGCTCGGTCGCCCGCATGGCGTGGCGGAGCCGGTCCAGCTCACTCATCGACACGCCTCCTGGTCGGCCGTCCGGGGTGCGGCGGTGCGCAGCTTCTCCAAGGCTCGGGAGCTGGTGCTCTTGACCGTGCCCACGGATACGGCGAGTTCCCGGGCCACCTGCGCCTCCGGAAGGTCGAAGTAGTAGCGCAGCACGACGATGGCCCGCTCGCGAGGGCTGAGCGCGCCGAGGATGGTGATCAACCAGCGCCGGGTGGCCACCTCGTCGGCCACGTCGTCGCGCCGCTGCGGGGGGACCTCCTCGGTCGGATACTCCCGTATCGGCCGCCGCCACCCGTCGACCAGGTGGTTCACCAGGGTACGGCGGGCGTACCCGTAGGCGTCGTCGTCGTGGATCCGGGACCACGAGGCATAGGTACGGACCAGAGCGGTCTGCGCGGCGTCCTCGGCCTGGTGGTGGTCGCCGGTCATCAGGAACGCGGCATGCACCAGTCGTGCGGACGCCGCCCGCGCGAACTCGACGAACTCCGCGTCACCCCGCGCCACCGTGAACCCTCCCCCGTGTCACACCGCTATGGACGGGGAAGGAGGGCAAAAGGTTGAGTCCGAGTCACATCAACTTTTCGCCGTGGTCACCCGTCTTCTCCCCCGCGCCGCCGACTGGCGCGCGAGGGGAGAGACATGTCGACGAAGGTTACCCGCCGGTGGCGTTCCGCCTCAGCGGCGTTGCTGCTGGTGCTGGCGCTGCTCACCGGATGCGGACTGCCAGCCGCCGGGCAACCCCCGACCGAGCCCGTCGCCGCCGGACCGTTGCCCGGCGGGCCACCCGCGACCACCGCTCCCGGTCGGCCGACCGGAGTCGCCGGTGTGACGCCCACCGTCGTACCTGCCCTCCCGATCAGCTACCCCGCCACCGGCGGCAACCGCTGGTCGGTGGCGCCCGCCGAGACGGCACCGGCACGCGCGACCGGCGGCCGGCTGCTGCGCTACCGGGTCGCCGTGGAGCGCGACATCCGGGGCCTGCCGGTGGGCGACATCGCCACGGCGGTCTCCGCCACCCTGAACGACCGACGTGGGTGGACGGCCGGCGGGACGTGGCGGCTGCGCCGGGTGGGTACCGGCGGGACGACCGACTTCACCATCTACCTGGCGACCCCCGGCACCCGCGACACCCTCTGCCAGGACGTGCCGGACGGCTACACCTCGTGCCGCAACGGGGACCGGGTGGTGCTCAACGTGGCGCGCTGGGTCCAGGGAGTGCCGGGCTACGGCGCGAACCTCGACAGCTACCGGGAGTACATGGTCAACCACGAGGTGGGGCACCGGCTCGGGTTCGGTCACGAGCGGTGCCCGGGGCGGGGCCAGCCGGCGCCGGCGATGCAGCAGCAGACCCTGGGCCTGCACGGCTGCACCGCGAACGCCTGGCCGTACCCGGATGGCAAGGTCCGCTACCGCGGGCCGGTCGGGGCGTACCGCGATGAGATCCCGCGGCGCGCGGGTGCCCACTCGGCGCACTGAGCCGACGAACCTCAGGTTCGGCGGCGGCGCTCCTGGTCGAGCCGCTCGTCCAGCCGTCCCAGCTCGTAGATGGCGTTGAGGTTGGTCGGCAGCCGGCTGACATTGTCCGGCACGGGGCCGGGATCCGGCTCGGGTGCGGGAGCGGGGGCCGGCGCAGGTGCGGCGGCGGGGCCTGGCGCGGCGACCGCCGGGCGGCGGCGCAGGAGCAGCAGTGCCAGCACCGCGAGGGCAGCCACGACCAGCAGGTAGTACGCGGGCGGCCAACCGTCACGAGCGGGGTTGGCGAGCGTCGGCGGGGCAGCCGGATCGGAGGCGTCACCGTTGGGCAGGGGCACGGCTGCCTCGCGGGCGCCCGTGCCTCTGCCGGCGGAGCGATCAGGCGCGGCGGGCGCCGCCGGGGCTTGGACACCGGCCGACGACCCAGCGGGCGCGGGAGCCGCAGTGGGCGCCGCCGCGCTGGGCCGATCGGTGGCCGGTGGCGTGGACGGCGGGGTGGCGCTCGGCGTCGGAGCCGTGCTCGGCGTGCTGTCGCCCCTGAGCAGGTCGTCGACGATCCGGCCGACGCCACCGAGAAGGTCGCCGACCGGACCCGAGGTGATCGACGGGGACGGCGTGGGCGCGAGGGCAAGGGTCAGCACGAGGGCGATGACGGCAGGCATGGACCACCTCGGATGTGACGATGTGCCAGGCACGGTACCCCAGTGCGACGGCGCATGGTGACACACCCGCGTCGGGGCGGGGACGCGTCTCGCGCACGTCCCCGCCCGCAGTGTCCTCGATGGTCAGACGGGCAGACCTCCGACCTGGGTGGAGATCCAGGAGCGGATCGACGGCAGGTCGACGTAGATGGACGGGCCGGTGGCGCAGGTGGAGTTGTTGTTGCCGGCCCGGCTGGTCGCGCCGATCAGGTTCCACACTCCGTTGACCCGGCGCACCTGCGGCCCGCCCGAGTCGCCGTAGCAGGCCCCGGAGTTGCCGTTGGTGTTGTTGGTGCAGATCTCGTACGGGCCGTTGATGCCGGAGCACCGGCTGTCGGCCACGATGGACGTGTCCAGCTCGTTGGCGACCGCAGGGGCTGATCCGCAGCCCCGGGGCGCGCAGGTCTGACCCCAGCCGATGATCCGGGTGGCGGTGCCGACCGCGCCGGAGGTGCTCGGGATCGGGGCCGGGGCGTAGGCGACCGAGCTGGCCAGTTGCAGCAGCTTGACGTCGACGCTCGGGTGGTTGACCGCACGGGTCACCCCGACGACGGTGCCGCCGCTGGTGCGGTTGACGCTGCCCACCCGCACCGACGACGGCGTCGAGCAGTGCTTGGCGGTGACCGCCCAGTTGCCCTTGATCAGCGTGCCGGTGCAGCCGGACACGTACACCATGAAGGGGTAGTTCTCCGAGGCCGACCGGCCGCCGACCACCGTCGGACCGATGTCCGAGGCACCGCTCCAGGTGTACGTCTCACCGACCGCGGGCGCGGCCAGTGTGCCGGCGAACAGCGAGTTCACCCGGCTCGCCTCGGCCGAACTGGGGTTCGCGTTACGGCAGGAGACCGGGGCGCTGCTGCCGGACATCAGGTCGGTGCAGAGGCCGGTGCGCCGGTCCGGCAGGCCGAGGATGTGGCCGATCTCGTGGGCGGCGATCCGGTTGCGGTCGTAGCCCTGGTTGACGGCCGTGCGGCCCATCCAGATCCGGCCCGAGCCGAGGCCGGTGGGCTGCGCCCGGGGCCAGCCGTCGTCGACGGTGATGGTGATGCTGGCCGGGGTCCCGGCCTGGAGCCGAACGGTGCTGACCCGGCTGTTCCAGATCTGCGCCGCCTGGTCGAAGTTGGCACGGAACTCACCGGTCCGGCTCGCGTCGTAGTAGACGGTCCGCACGGCGGCGGCCGGTGCGCCGGTGGCGAGCTGCATTCCGGCAGCCGCCAGCACGGCCACCAGCACGGCCTGCACCGTACGTCTCAGTTGTCGTCGGAACATCACGCACTCCCCTGCGGTCATCCGGCGACCATCGGCCACCGGTCATCGATGTACGTGAATGCTAAAGGCGCGACGATCGATGTCCGGCATAGCGGAATCCTCATACCGGCGAGGCCATCGGCTGTTACTCAGCGGTTACGTCTCGGCGAAGTACCCGTGCCGAGGCAGGACGACGGTGGCAGCAGCGGAGGGTCACCGGCAGCGCCGCCGCGACGTGGCCCCGAACATCGAACGGAGAAACCACCATGAGGATCAGGAGCGCACTGACAGCGTTGGCGGTCGTGCTCGCCGGGCTGGTCGCCGGCGCGGGCAGCAGCACCGCCGCGGGCAGCACGACCAGTTCGGCGTACTGCGGGATCACCTGGGGCAGCGCGGAGAAGTCGGCCGGAACGCTGAGCGACGCCCCGCTGGTCGACGTACGGACCGGCCGGCACGACTGCTACGACCGGGTGGTGTTCGAGTTCGCCGGCCCGGTCGACGGTTACGCGGTCGGCTACGGCGAGACGTGGACCGAGGGCGAGGGGTTGGCTCTGTCGCCGTACACCGCCGGGGGCGCGCTGCTGCGGGTCTCGCTGCGGGCCCCCGCGTACGACGCCGCCCACCAGGGCGCCGTGCCCTACGCGGTCGGAGCGCACGTCGCGAACGTACTGCGCTACACGACGCTGCGCGACGTCGTCTTCGGCGGCAGCTTCGAGGGTTACAGCACCTTCGCGGTCGGCGTACGGGCTCGGTTGCCGTTCCGCGTGATCGTGCTGGCCGGCCCCGGCACCCACAGCCGCGTCGTGCTCGACGTGGCCCACCAGTGGCAGGAGTGAGCACCAGGCTGCCCGTCCGGAGGCGACACCACGCCCCGGGCGGGCACGGCCGGACGGTTCGCTGCCGTCCGGCCGGGCGAGCCTCAGCTGCGGGAGCCCTGCGGGGCCTGGTCAGGTGCCTCTTCGGGCGACTCGTCCGCCAGGTGCCAGACCTCTCGCATCGGGGCCCACCAGTGCCCCGATCCGGGCTCGGCGAGCGACTCCTGACACGGGTCGGTCAGCTTCCACCACTCCTGCGTCTGCGGGTCCGCGGCGATGAGCCGCTGGTCGGCGTCGTAGTCGTCACCGACGTACTCGTAGTAGCCGACGAGCAGGTCGTCGTGGAGGAAGATGGTGTAGTTGCGGAAGTTCGCCTCGCGTAGCGTCTGCTCGACGCTCGGCCAGACGGCGGCGTGTAACCGCAGGTAGGTTTCCCGCTGGTCCGGGCGGAGCCGGATCACACAGCCATAACGTTGCACGTCGTGCCCTCTCGTGTGAGCTGACCAAGTCGAGAGCAAGGTAGTGCACCTCCCGCCGCCGTTGCAGGATGCCTGGTGCGGGGCGGCGCGGGTGGCCCGGCCGGCCGCCGAGACCGACCGTTTTGCCAGGACTGTGGACCGTGGCGGCGGGTCTACCCTCACTTCATGGAGGGCCGCGTGCTGGTGGTCGAGGACGACGCCTCCATCCGGGAGGTCACCGCCCTCGGTCTGCGCCGCGCCGGCTTCCGGGTCGACACCGCCGTCGACGGGCGGCAGGCCCTGGTGGCGTGGCGAGCCCACCCGGTCGATCTGATCGTGCTCGACGTCATGCTGCCCGGTCTGGACGGCCTGGAGGTCTGCCGGGAGATCCGGCGTACCAGTCAGGTGCCGATCCTGATGTTGACCGCGCGCACCGACACGATCGACGTGGTGGTCGGGCTGGAGTGCGGCGCGGACGACTACCTGCGTAAGCCCTTCGACCTGCCCGAGTTGGTGGCCCGGGTCCGCTCGGTGCTGCGCAGGGCGAGCGCGCCGGTCGCGTCGACCATCATCGAGGTCGGGAGCCTGGAGATCGACCCCGGCAGCTTCGTCGTCCGCCGAAATGGTCGGGAGGTGGCGCTGACCTCCACCGAGTTCCGCCTGTTGCTGGAGCTGGCCCGCCGACCCGGCCAGGTCTTCACCCGGGAGCTGCTGCTGGACCTGGTCTGGAACCACAGCTTCCTCGGTGACTCCCGACTGGTCGACGTCGCGGTCCAGCGGCTGCGCTCCAAGATCGAGAACGACCCGGCGCAGCCACGGCTGATCCGTACCGTGCGCGGCGCCGGCTACAAGTTGTCCATGGGCTGACGGGAGGGTCGGCGATGGCCGGACGCGCGGTGGCACCGGGCCGTCTGCGGCGCCGGCTGACGATTGCGTTCGTCCTGGTCGCCGGGGTTTCGGCCGGGCTGCTCGCCGGCGGGACCGGGCTGCTGCTGCGGCAGTCCTGGTTGGACGCGTCCTTGCAGGAGGCCGCCGCCGACGCCCGCTACCAACTCGTCCTCGCCGGACAGTTCCTCCCGCTGACCGAGCAGCGCAGCACCGACCTGCTCACCAGCTTCGAGGCCAGCGGACGGCACGTGGTGCTCGTCGACGGCCCGAGCCGTCCCTCGCACCCCGCGTACGCCCCGGCGCTCGGCACCGACTTGCGGGCCACGGTCGCGGCCGGGCAGCTCGGCTACCAGCGCTCCGCGCCGACGGAGCGTCCTCGACTGTTGGTCGTCGGCGGGCGCATTCCCGGCTCGACCGCCGAGCTGTACGTGCTCACCGTGGAGGACGACGTCGCCACCGACCTGGGTCAGCTGCGTACCGCCCTGCTGGCTGGCTGGGTGCTCGTGGTGTTGCTCGCCGCCGGGGTGGGTCACGCGCTGGCCCGGCGCACGTTGGAGCCGGTGGGTCGGGCCAGTCGGGCCGCTCGGGCGCTCACCGAGGGGCTGCTCGCCACCCGCCTGCCGGTACGCGGGCGCGATGAGTTCAGCGTCTGGGCGGCGTCGTTCAACGAGATGGCCGAGGCGCTGGAGTCGAAGATCGCCGCCCTGTCGGCTGCGCAGGCCCGGGAGCGGCGGTTCACCGCCGATGTCGCGCACGAGCTGCGTACCCCGGTGACCGCCCTGGTGGCCGCGGCGTCGCTGCTGCACGAGCACCTGGACCAGCTGCCCGACGACGCGCGACCGGCCGCGCGCCTGCTGGTCGGCGACGTGGTCCGGCTGCGCCGGCTGGTGGAGGACCTGATGGAGATCTCCCGGCTGGACGCCGGCCGGGAGCAACCAGCCGTCGGGCCCGTCGACGCGTCGGCGCTGCTGCACGGGATCGTCGCCGCGCGCGGTTGGTCGGAGCGGGTACTGGTCACCGCCGACTCGGTCACGCTGCGCACCGACGCGCGCCGGCTGGAGCGTGTGCTGGCCAACCTTATCGCCAACGCTGTCGAGCACGGCGGCGGAGAGATCCGGGCCACCGTGGCCGGGGCAGGTCCGCTGGTCGTCTTCGAGGTCACCGACCAGGGGCCGGGCATCCCGGCGGAGCACCTGCCCCGCGTGTTCGACCGGTTCCACCAGGTCGACCCGTCCCGCTCCGCGCCGGGCAGTGGGCTCGGGCTGGCCATCGCGCGGGAACACGCCGCTCTGCTCGGCGGCGTGCTGAGCGTCCGTAGCGGGCCCGACGCCGGCACCTGTTTCCGGCTGGAACTGCCGGCCCACGGTCCCGCCGCGCCCCAGAGCGACGACGGCGAGCAGCGGCACGCCGGCACGGTGGCGGGCGGTGCGCGATGAGCCGGCGAGGTGCCGCCCGGGCGATCACACCGGTGCTCGTCGCCGCGCTGCTCATGACCGCGTGCGGCACACCGCGCTCCGGTGCGCTCGGTCCGGCGCCCACCGGTGCACCCACGAGCGCGGCCCCGTCGAGCGCCGCACCGAGCGAACGTCCGGATCCGACCCGCACCCCGCCATCGGACCCGCCACATTCACCCACGAAAACCGCGCCGACGCCGGCCGGCACCAGCACCGCTGACACCGTGACCATTGAACTGTGGTTCGTCCGCGCCGGGCAGCTCGTCCCGACGCGGCGGACCCGGCCAGCCACCGTCGCGACGTCCCGACTGGCGCTGACCGAGCTGGCCACCGGGCCCACGCCGGCAGAGGCCGCCACCGGGCTGACCACCCTGCTCCCGGTCGGCGTCGAGGTCACCCGGATCACCGACGGCGTGGCGACACTGCGGGTCGCGTCCGCCGACGATCCGGTGGACCGACGGCTACGCGAGGCGCAGGTGGTGTGGACGCTCACCCAGTTCCCCAGCGTGCGGCAGGTCCGCTTCGGCGACGGGCCACCGGTCGACCGAGCCGACTACACCGGTCTGCTGCCGCCGATCGTGGTCACCGGCCCGATCCCCGGCGACCGCGTCTCCACCCCACTCACCGTCACCGGCAGCGCCGACGTGTTCGAGGCCACGGTGAGTGTCCGGGTGCTGGACGCCGCCGGCCGGGAGGTGGCCACCGGTTTCGGCACCGCCAGCTGCGGCAGCGGCTGCCGGGGCGCGTACCGCGTGGTGGTCGGTTGGCGCACGGCTCGGGAGCAGAAAGGCACGGTCGAGGTGTACGAGGTGTCCGCCCGCGACGGCTCGCGGATCAACACGATGGCCGTTCCGGTGATCCTCGCGCCCGGCGGCTGACCACCGGGTTCACCCGCCGGCCACCGGCCCGAAACGCAATCGTTTCGTCCACTCGGTGCGATGCAACTCACGAAAACCTGCGCGTTCGGACAACCGCGAACTAGTGTCAGTACGACATCGTTTCGCGGGGGGTTCGGGGATGCTGGGTGGTCAGCAGGTGGGCGCGGGTGCCGGGGTGCCGGCGGCCCGGGGTCCGCGGTGCACCGACAGCGCCCTGTTCGCCGTGGTCATCGACCTGCTGCGCGAGGTCGGCTTCGACCGGTTGACGATCGACGCCGTCGCCGCCCGCGCCCACGTCAGCAAGGCCACCATCTACCGGCGCTGGGACGGCAAGGCGGAGCTGGTCGTCGCCGCCCTGCGCGACCGGCAGGTGGGCGTGCACAACCCACCCGACACCGGTTCCCTGCGCGGCGACCTGATCGAGTTGCTGCGCGCCACGGCCGCGATCTGCGCGGCAGACTGCGATCTCATGCAGGCGTTGGCCTTCGCCATGCGGACCAATCCGGAGCTGGAACGCCTGGTGCGTCACCAGGTGCTGCCCGCCGGGCGGGTGGCCAGCACGGCCATCCTGGTCCGCGCCGCCGCCCGGGGTGAGATCCCGCCGGAGGCCGGCGAACGGGAGCTGTTCCACGAGCTGGCGCCCGCGCTCTCCCTGTCCCGCATCGTCGCGTCCGGCCTACCCGCCGATGACGCGTTCCTCACCCAGGTCGTCGACCAGGTGCTGATTCCGGTGCTCCGCTATCAGCCCGACAGCCTGTCGCAGGCCTGATTCATCGCCATTCGCAACACGGAAGGCTTCACCATGCCCGGAACTACCTCGACCGCCCCCGGCGCACCCGGCGCCGGGACGTCGACAGGCGCGCCGCACCCGCGGCGCTGGATCGCGCTGGCGGTCATCGCGGTCTCGCAGCTGATGGTGGTCCTGGACGCCACCATCGTGAACATCGCACTGCCGCAGGCCCAGGCGGACCTGGGCATCAACGACGCGAACCGGCAGTGGGTGGTCACCGCCTACACGCTGGCCTTCGGCGGTCTGCTGCTGCTCGGCGGCCGCATCGCCGACTACTGGGGGCGCAAGCGCACCTTCCTGGTCGGCATGACCGGTTTCGCGCTCGCCTCGGCGCTGGGCGGTCTGGCCACCACCGGTGGGATGCTCTTCGCCGCCCGCGCACTGCAGGGTGCCTTCGGCGCGCTGCTCGCCCCGGCCGCGTTGGCGCTGCTCACCGTCCTGTTCACTGAGACCACCGAACGCGCCAAGGCCTTCGCGGTGTACGGCGCGATCGCCGGCGGTGGATCCGCCGTCGGTCTGCTGCTCGGTGGGGTGCTCACCGAGTACGCCGACTGGCGCTGGTGCCTGCTGGTCAACATTCCCGTCGCCGCCATCGCCATCGCCTTCGCGCTCCCACTGGTGCCGGAGAGCCGGGCACACGGCAACACCCGATACGACGTACCCGGTGCGATCGTGGTGACCGCCGGCCTGGTCTCCCTGGTGTACGGCTTCACCAAGGCCGCCGAGAACGGCTGGGATGCCACCGCGACGCTCGGCTTCATCGCCGCGGGCGTGGTGTTGCTCGCCGCCTTCGTGGTGATCGAGATGCGCTCCAGCCACCCGCTGCTGCCGCTGCGGATCCTCCTGGACCGCAACCGGGGCGGCGCGTTCCTCACCTCCACGCTCATCGGCGCCGGCCTGTTCGGGGCGTTCCTCTTCCTGACCTTCTACTTCCAGGTGGTGCTGCAGTACAAGCCGCTGGAGGCCGGTCTCGCGTCGCTGCCGGTCACCGCCGGTGTGCTGATCGCCGCGGGTGGTGCCAGCCAGCTGATGCCACGGTTGGGTGCCAAGCCGCTGATGGTCGCCGGTACGGTGCTCGCCGCCGTGGGCATGCTGGTGCTGACCCAGATCGACGTGAACACCTCGTTCCTCACCCACCTGCTGCCCGCCCAGGTCATCCTGGGCCTGGGCCTGGGCTTCACCTTCGTCCCGCTGTCCAGCCTCGCCCTGGTCGGGGTGCCGGAGCACGACGCCGGCGCGGCCAGCGCGACGCTCAACGCCACCCAGCAGATCGGCGGCTCCCTGGGCACCGCGCTGCTGAACACCATGTACACCAGCGCCGTCGCCGCCTACCTGGTCGGCCGGGCACCGACCCCGGTCAACCAGATCGAGGCGCTGGTGCACGGTTACAGCGTGGCGTTCGCCTGGGGCGCGGCGCTGATCGTGCTCGCCGGGCTGGCCACCCTGTTCCTGGTGAAGGTGCGCAAGGAGGACGTCCCGACCGGCAACACCGTGCACATGGGCTGAGCTGACCGACGCGGCCGCCGGCCGGACCGCCCCGACCCGGGGGTGGGCCGGCCGGCGTCCACCTCCGGTAACGTCCCGACCACCGTCGAAAGTCCGTTTGAGGAGATCCATGCCCACCCCTGCTGACCAGATCATCACTGCTCTGCGCGCCGGCCACGAGGAGCTCGCCGCGCTCGTCCGGGACCTCAAGGAAGACGACCTGCTCCGGCCGTCGGGGGCCAGCGAGTGGCAGGTTTCCCAGGTGCTGAGCCACCTGGGCAGCGGCGCCGAGATCACCCTGGCGTCGTTGGACGCCGCCCGCACCGGCGCACCCGGCCCGGACGGGGACTTCAACCGCGGCGTCTGGCAGCGCTGGGACGCGATGTCCCCGGCCGAGCACGCCGCCGGCTTCCTCGCCACCAACGAGCGGCTGGTCGAGGCGTACGAGGCGCTGGACGCCGACACCCGAGCCTCGCTGCGGATCGACCTCGGCTTCCTGCCGGAACCGGTCGACCTGGCCACCGCGGGCCGGTTCCGGCTCAGTGAGTTCGCCCTGCACCAGTGGGACGTCGAGGTGGCGTTCAACCCGTTCGCGGCGGTGACCCCGGAAGCGGTGCCGCTCCTGCTCGACCAGATCGGCGGCATGCTGGCCTGGACCAGCCGGCCGCAGGAACTGGCCGGCCGGGAGGCCACCCTGCTG
The DNA here is from genome assembly GCF_040607415.1 of Micromonospora sp. NPDC005291. Lineage (NCBI taxonomy): Bacteria > Bacillati > Actinomycetota > Actinomycetes > Micromonosporales > Micromonosporaceae > Micromonospora > Micromonospora sp. NPDC005291. The sequence continues at coordinate 1,257 of NZ_JBEXGR010000028.1, read as the reverse complement.
GTCCGGCTGCACGCACCCGAGCAGGCGTACGGGCTGCGGCTGGGCGAGAAGGTCGAGCTGGTCGACGCGCCGGAGCAGCCCGACGGCGAGCTGACCGCCCCGGCCGAGGCGTGGCTGCGGCTGGCCACCGGACGGCTCGGGTCTGCCAACACCCCGGAGGGGGTGCGGGTGACGGGCCCGGTGCCCCTGGACGACCTGCGCCGGGTCTTCGCCGGCTTCTGAGGAGATGCCGCGCGGGCCGGTCACCCCGACCCGCGCGGCCTGTCGACCCCGTCAGCCCTTCACGCAGACCACCTGCTTGAGGTGCGCGACCACCTCGACCAGATCCTCCTGCTGGGCCATCACCTCGGTGATGTCCTTGTACGCGCCGGGAATCTCGTCGACCACCCCGGCGTCCTTACGGCACTCCACCCCGGCGGTCTGCGCGGCCAGGTCCTCCGTGCTGAAGGTCCGCTTGGCCTGCGCCCGCGACATCCGCCGCCCGGCCCCGTGCGAGGCCGAGCAGTACGCGTCCGGGTTCCCCCGACCCCGCACGATGTACGACCCGGTGCCCATCGACCCGGGGATGATGCCCAGGTCGCCCCGCCCGGCCCGGATCGCCCCCTTGCGGGTGACCAGCACGTCCACGCCGTCGTAGCTCTCCTCGGCGACGTAGTTGTGGTGGCACGAGATGGGCTCGTCGTAACCGACCTGCGGGAAGTGCTCGCGCACCACGCCGCAGAGCAGGGCCAGCATGACCGCCCGGTTGCGCCGCGCGTACTCCTGCGCCCAGAACAGGTCCCGCCGGTAGGCGTCCATCTCCGGCGTACCGACCAGGAACACCGCCAGGTCCCGGTCGGGCAGGTCGACGTTGTGCGGCAGACCCCGCGCCACCCCGATGTGCCGCTCAGCCAGCTCCTTGCCGATGTTGCGTGATCCGGAGTGCAGCATGAGCCACACCCGGCCCTCGTCGGCGCCACCCTGCTCCAGGCAGACCTCGATGAAGTGGTTGCCTCCGCCGAGGGTGCCGAGCTGCCGCTGCGCCCTGGTCTCCAGCTGCGCCACCCGCCGGTCCAGCCCGGCGAAGCGGCCCCAGAAGTCGTCCCAACCGGCCTGCTCCAGGCCCCGCACCCGGCGCGGGTCGACCGCCTTGTCCCGCTTGGTGAAGCCGACCGGGATGGTGGCCTCGATCGCGGAGCGCAGCCCGGCCAGATCGTCCGGCAGGTCGGCGGCGGTCAGCGACGTACGGACCGCCGACATTCCGCAGCCGATGTCCAC